>CANGUS010000027.1 GCA_947457085.1 Bacteroidota bacterium | reverse complement strand
TATCAATTACAACACCGGTCATGCTGTATTTGAAGCAACACATGGTACTGCACCTCGTTTTGCAAACACCAATACCATGAATCCATCATCGGTTATATTGAGTGGTGTTATGATGCTTGAGTATATGGGTTGGAAAGAAGCCGCTCAATTGATTACCAATGCAGTTGGGAAAGCGATTCAAACTAAAAAAGTAACCGTTGATTTTTACAATTTAATGGAAGGCGCAACACTTTTAAATACCAGCGAATTTGCTGATGAAGTGATAGCAAATTTGTAAAATAACATTCAAAATACATAAAAATGCCCCTTCTTCTAGGGGCATTTTTTTATATATTCCAATTTTTTTGCTACAAAATGAAAAGAGTTCTTCTTATAAAAGAGTATGTAAATCGATTTAATAATACTGAATGAATGGTATAAAAAAAGCTCCGAATTAACGGAGCTTTTTTTAGTTAATTTTTGGGACCTCGATGGGTCTCGAACCCACGACCCTCAGAACCACAAACTGATGCTCTAACCAACTGAGCTACGAAGTCCATCTTGAATTGAGGTGCAAATGTAGAATTAAATTTGTTTTATACCAAGATTTTTTTCATTAAGGCGTAAATAAATTCATCACTTTTTGTGATTGCAAGAAGTTTATTCGATTGAGGTCTAACGAAAAGCTCATGGTTTGCAGCATTCTATTTTTAGAATAAGTGCTTTTTACATAATCTTTTAAATCTTTACTTAAAATAAAAGGCGCATAAATGATTAAAATATCTTTAAATAAATGCAATTCGGCACCTCCTTCATAAATGGCTTTGCTTCCACTGGGATTCAATATTCCTGCATCGGCATAGGTACCGATATCTAAAAATAATTGAAGCTTAACCATAGATTTTATTGGCAAATCGGTTCTCATATTTACGGTAGTCAACCAATTATTGCTTACTCCAATAGGAGAGGATAATAAATTTGTTTTTATTTTAAAACCCCCTTCTCGCATGGAAACTTGATTGGACAATATACCTTTTTGTTCATCTCGCGCTACATAAACATCGTTGTAAGCATAATCATTATTCGCAGTAAATGTGGTATTTAAATATTGGTTTCGCAACATAAATGGATTGGCATTGTTTTTAAAATCAAAAAATTTACCTGCAAAAGCTCGTACATAAAATGCTTTATTTTTTACATTGTAATTTATTTTAAGGTGTGTTGTTAAGGTTAATTTAGCAAAGGAGTGATTGCCTTCTGCTTTGATCACATAATCAAAAGGATTGAAAGTTCTTTCGTTGTTGTGTTTATATTCTAGCAAAGCATAATGAGCAGTTTCATACTGATCTACATTTGATCTGTAAAGACTGTCTATTGGATTTAGCGTATAATTGAAATTTTGATTGGAAATATTAAAATATTGTAGCAAGAATGTTTTTGTAATTGGATTTCTTAATGTTGGTTTTTTAAATTCTAACAATACAGATGGTGATATTTTTATGTGTCTTGCAAAAATATATTTTGATGTATTTAAATTGCTTCTTTTATGATGGTATGAATTACCTTGTAACCCAATGATTATTTTTTGAAAAATATTTTTTGGATAAATAGAATAACCAATTACGCCACTTCCAACCAAGGATTTGCTACCAAAAGAATAGGTGGGAGCCAGTGCAAATTGAAACGCATTATTCGGTATTTTTAAATTATGAATCGCTATGCCTAACATCGCTTTATCATAATAATTATATCCGTATGCAGGGAGGATAAACAATTTGTTTTTTTCACTTACACTAAACTCAGTTCCAAGTTGTAGTTTGCATTTGAATCGAGGGAATAGTTTATTTTTTTCATAAAAATTATTGGTAATGTTTAATTCAGGCAGCATTTTTTTGCCGTCAATTTTATAGGCAGTAATTGTATCATAGTCTGTAAAAGAAACTGTATTTTCGTATGGATATTCAATCCATTGAGTTTCAGCAATGCTGTCTTTTATCATAGCATTTATAGGAATCGGACCTTTAAAATCTTTTTTATTTGTAGCAGATATGACATATTGATTTTTCTTCTTTTTTACCTTAATTTTATAATCCATTTTCTTGGTTGAATTAAGTCCATCTTCAAAAAACCAATCTAGTTTTTTTCCAGCAACGGCTTCCATAATAGATTTAAAATCTTCGGGATAAGGATGTTTATGTTTCCAAGTTTCATAATATTGTTGCATTGCTTTGTTGAAAATTTCTGTGCCTAAATAACTTTCTAAATAAGCGAATAAAGCGGCGGTTTTGTAATACACACTCCCTCCATAATTGATACTTGTAAATGATGCAGCGGGAGAATTGATTATCTGATCTTCTTCTTGTTTAGCAGAAATTTGGTATATGAAATTGCCATTTAATTCTTTCGATAATTTTTGAATATTGCCTTCTTTTTTTTCAGCATTTAAGCTATCTATAATTTTATCTACCTTTTTTTCATAAAAAGAATTCATGCCTTCATCCATCCAAGCATGATCGCGTTCGTTACTACCTAAAATTCCTTGAAACCAATTATGACCAACTTCGTGTACAATTACTGTTTGCAATTCTGCTTTATCATTCACATTTCCAATAACGGTTACCATAGGATATTCCATACCACCACCGGCTAATAATTTTCCATCTACAATGCTAGCATAATCATAAGGATAGTTACCGACTAAGCTTGAATAATAAGTAATGGTTTGAGCGATGATTTTAGAACTCCCTTCGTATTTCTTTTTATTTTTTGGTTTATAATAGCTTGTGCATTGCACAGTATGTCCATTATTTAATGTAACAGCTGTTTCCTCAATACAATATTCTTTGCTTGCAAACCATGCAAAATCATGCACTTTATCTTGTGCAAAATGAAGTGTTTTATATTCTTTAGCACTCACCAAATTTCGGCTATTGGTATCATTTTTTATTTGGGTTAAAAATTGTTTTTCGTTGTCATTTTCTAACACGCCCGTAGCCGCAACAATATAGTTTTTGGGTAAGGTAATGTTTACATCAAAATGACCAAATTCGCTGTAGAATTCACCTTGATCTAAATAAGGCATCGGGTGCCACCCTTTAGTGTCATATACTGCCGGTTTTGGATACCATTGTGATATTTGATAGTCTTGATCATTATGCCCTAAACGAGAAAATACTTCGGGAATCACTAGCCTGAATGGGGTGTTGATTTCTATTTGTTGATTGGGTAATAATGGATAATTTAATTCTACTAAAATAACATCTTCTAAATTATTAAAATTACTGATGTTCACATTTTCATTATCCACTTTAAATTCAAGTGAATCTATAAATCCACGTTGTTCTTCTTTGCTATAATAAAATTTGGTATCTCTATTTTCTACCTCATGTTCAGTATATGTGCTTTTGTCATCTTTGTAGGCATTTGCCCATAGGTGAAATAAAATAAAACGCAAGGTATCATTCGAATTATTTTTATAATGAATTGTTTCTTTTCCCCTTAAGATGTGGTTTTCATCATCAAGGGTTACGTCTATTTTAAAATCAACCTCTTGTTGAAAATATTTTTTTTGAGCATTGACATTAATAGATGCAATTATTAATATCAATAGAATAATTTGTTTCATGAATTTATTTTTTATCAAAGGATATTAATTAATAATCACTATTGGATAGCTGATTATTTTCCTCTGCCTTGCAAGATAACTATAATTGTATAAATCATGATTTTGAAATCTAAAACCAATGAACAGTTTTTGATATACAATAAATCATATTTCATCCGTTCAATCATTTCTGATGTATTTTCGGCATAACCAAATTTGACCATTCCCCATGAGGAAAGTCCTGGCTTTACTTTATGTAAAAATCGATAATGAGGATTGGTTTCTGAGATGATATCAATAAAATGTTTTCGTTCTGGCCTAGGGCCTACTAAAGACATGTCGCCTTTAATGATATTGTAAAATTGAGGTAACTCATCAATGCGCCATTTTCGCATGATGCGTCCCCATTTGGTAATTCGAGGATCGTTTTCGCTTGATAAAGCAGGTCCGTTTTCTTCTGCATTTATTTTCATAGAGCGAAATTTATAAATCCAGAATGGCTTGCCATAAAGTCCGATTCTACTTTGTTTATAAAAAATAGGCCCTGCTGAAGATAATTTTACTTTAATAGCCGCAAATAAATATAATGGGCTAAAAATGATTAAAACTAAAAATGAAGAAATAATATCCAATGCTCTTTTAATAACTCTTTGCCAATCGGGCATCAATTCTGGATAAATTTCAATTAATACAGCTGCAAAAACATTGCTTGTTTTAACAGATCCTGAAATGATATCATACGAATCGGGAGTTATTTTTATAATTACTTGTCGATGAGAAAGTTGCGCTAAAATTTGTTCTAGTTTATTATGTTCAGAGGTATCAACCGCTATGATGACTTCTTCAATTTGGTGTGCATCAATAATTTTTTCTAACTCTTCAATGCTACCTAATTTCGGTAAATGGTGACTCATCCCATTTTGTCCTGAATAGTCTGCATACACAAAACCTTTGAATGTATAACCCAACTTAACTTCATTGCTAATAATGTCTTTATATATTTCAATTGCTTTTTGATTGCCTCCAATTATCAATGTATTGTAGCCAAATTGCCCTTGATTGATTTTCTTTTTTACAAAGTTCAATACTAAAATTCTACCTATTAATGTGGTGATGTATTGAAGTAAAAAAAAGGAAAAGAGTGTTTTATAAAAGTAACTGGTGTTTTGTGTTAAATCGTTGATTACAAAAATAAAATACAAAATGATAGTGCCAATGATAGTGGCAATTAAGGTTCTATAAATTTCTATCAACCTTGATTTTCGATAAGGATTAAAATAGGATCCAGCAAATAAATGTAAACAAAGCCAAAATGCAGGAATGATTATAAAAGAAAATATAATTTCTCTGTTAGTTATATTCGAAATAAATGCAGGAAAAGATAGGTACTGATAGGCGTCTTTTCTATAAAATAAAAACAACATCCATCCAATCATTGCAGATAAATAATCTGCAATGACATAAAATAATATTCCAATTTTTATTTCTTTTCGCACTAATTAAAATAAATTATTTTAAAATTATCAATTAAAACTTTCGCGGAGGATTTATTTGTAGGTAATAGTGCTTGAATCACATATTTTGATTTCCCTCCTTGATAGGTCGCAGAAAAACCAGCTAGATTTAAATATACTTTGGTCCACTCTTGTTTAGCTTTTAAACCAATGATGTCAAAATTATAATAATTACCTAATTGATAAATTTCGGTTCTCACCGTAAAGTCAACATCACTTTTATAATTTAATTCCAAGTATGCTTCTCTATTAATAGGTAAAAAAAACTCTTTGGAAGTGATAATTTCAACATAATTTATAGTGTCATGTAAATCTATTTTACCAGACCACTCGTCTTCAAAAACTTCAGTAGGGTCTTTGGTCCTGGCAAAAGAAGAATCGCCAAATCGCCTTACAAAAGTATTTCCCTGTTCAAAATTTTCTATAAAATACGTAATTACATCCTCTGTTGTCCGATAATTAAATTTAGGAATGTGTTTAATGGTATTGGTAGGATTTGCATTAAAGGTAAATGTATCTACTGTATAAAAAGGATACTTTGCCCTTGTGCCAGACAATCCATTGTCCCAAATGCCAGCTACAACCTGTAATTGACCTTTGCCTGTAGCTAATACCGGTATTTTTGCTGGCAATTCAAATGCGCCTAATAGTTGTCTTTGATAATAAACCCAAACATCTGTTATTTTGTGATTAACCGAACCATGTTTTGCTAAATCGGTAGGATTTACTTGGACACTATCTATTTGAATATATGTTGGAACCCCTTCCGTTGGATTAATCATATTGCACGAATTAACCAACCATACGAGTAACAATAAAGCTCCTAAAAGTTTAATTTTCATTTTTAAAATTATATAACGTGAAAAAATAGATTTTATTTTACTCCTCACCAAAAGAATTTATCTTTTTTAGTATTTTATTAGCAACTTCTAATGTTTTAAATCCATCTTCCATCGATATTTTAGGGAGTTGTTTTAGGTGAATACTATTTACAAAGTCATTAATTTCAATTTGTAATATATTTTTTTCATTAAATGTGTTTGATATTACGTTTAATTCTTTGCCAACTTCAAATTGATTCTGCAACGATACTAAATCCGTTTTTTGATTAATAAAATCGACTGAATAATATGAATCTTTCTGAAAAATACGCATTTTCTTCATTTCTTTCAATGATATTCTGCTCGCGGTAAAATTGGCAATACAACCATTGGTAAATTCTATGCGGGCATTGGCAATGTCTTTAAATTCGCTAATTACCTTGATACCTGTAGCAGAAATTCGTTTAATTTCACTTTTTACAATAGACAATACAATAAAAATGTCTTGCATCATTAATTCAAAAACAACATCATTTTCATAGCGAACATTTTTAATGGTACTTAATCGATGTGATTCAATAAACAAAGGAATTTTGATACTATCCTTAATCGTTTCAATGGCAGGATTCCTATTTTCTTGAAAATGAATGCAAGATTCAATACTGCCTTCATTACAAGTTTTAATTAATTCTTCAACTTCTTGGGATGAAAAATTGGCAATGTTTTCAATAAAAATATGTTTACCATTTCTTATAGCAATGTCGGTATATTGAAATGCATGATTGGTATTGGTAATGAAAATGATGTCTGAATTCAGTATAAAATCAGTTACACTAGACTGCTGCACAAAAAAATCTATCGTAAAAAGCTCATTAGCGGCCAATGATTTTATTTTATCACTATATTCTCCCTCACCAACAACCCCAATTTTATACATACCTTTTTTCTAAATGCGAAATCTATTATTAAAAAATATTAGCAAACAGTAAACATCCAATTATGTGTATCAGCAATATGTCCATGACGAATATCGGCTAATTCTTTTTTAATCATTGAAGAAATTTCCCAAGTAGACTCATCTGGAAGATTCACGATTTCTCCTTCATAGTTTAGTTCACAAATAGGTGCAATTACAGCTGCCGTTCCAGCTCCAAAAGCTTCTTTCAATGTGCCATTTTTGTTTGCTTCTAAAATTTCATCAATTGCTAAAGGACGTTCTTCAACTGTAATCCCTTTTTCTTTCAGTAATTGAATAATACTAGCACGAGTAACGCCCGCTAAAATAGTTCCTGCTGTTAAGTCAGGGGTAATTACAGTATTTCCAATTACAAAAAACACATTCATCGTTCCTATTTCTTGTACATATTTATGTTCTACACCATCTACCCAAAGAATTTGATCGTAACCCATATCTTTAATTTTTTTAGAAGGCAACATTGTCGCTCCATAATTTCCAGCTGCTTTTGTAAAGCCAATACCTCCTGGAAATGCTCGGATATATTCTTTTTGTAAATAAATTCTTGTCGGTTTGCTATAATAGGCCCCTGCAGGAGAGGTGATAATCATGAAACGGAATTTTTCAGCAGGTTTTACGCCAATAAATTCATCTGTTGCAAACATAAAAGGTCTGATATAAAGTGAGCAACCATAAGAGTTAGGCACCCAATTTTTATCTAATTCAATCAATTCTTTTAATCCTTGAATAAAAATTTCCTCCGGAATCTCAGGCATCGCCATTCGTTCAGCCGAAATATTAAAACGTTTCCAGTTGTCGTGCGGACGAAAAATTTTCACTTCTCCACTTTCAGTTTTATAGGCTTTAATTCCTTCAAAAATAGCTTGACCATAATGAATAAAAGTAGTTGAAGGGCTCATCGTGATATCGCCATAAGGTAAAATTTGAGGTGCTTTCCACGCTCCATCTTCATAATCGGCAATCAACATGTGGTCAGAATATAATTTTCCAAATTGAATATTGCTTTCATCTAATAAATTTGCACGACTTTCTGTAACTTTCAACGTACTAATGCTCATATCATTTTTATTTTTAAATACTTATAGAATAGACTATATTGCAAAAAAACAAAAAAAAATCCATAGTAAATAATGAACGATATTCAGATAGGCGAAGTTTTGCACATTTACAACGAAACTCTTTATACAAATGTTGATTTTAATGCATCTCACGAGATATTAAAGGGAAGTTTTCAACAAAAAATTTTGATATTAATTTCAAAAGAAGACAATTTGCCAGCAAATCATGAACTTTTAGCCAAAATGCTTACCGCTTGTAAACTACAAGAAGCTGATTATCAAATTAGTATGGTATTACAAAAAAATGCCATTTTACCCATTATCAATCAATTAAACCCCGAAACCGTTCTTCTTTTTGGACTCAATCTGAATAATGAGGCATTGAATGCTCAAAAAAATGTGTACAAACCTTTTCGATTCAATCAAATTAAATTTTTACTTAGTAATTCATTAAGTGAAGTGGGTGCCAATGCAGCCATGAAATCATCCCTTTGGACCACCGGTTTAAAACCACTTTTTAATATTCAATAGTTATGTTAGAACTCGTATTTTGTACCAACAACGATCATAAAATCAAAGAGGTTTCTCAAATCATGGGAACACAATTTTCATTTTTGAGGCTTAAAGATGTTCAATTTTTTGACGATATCCCAGAACCTTTTGAAACCTTGGAAGAAAATTCGTTAGAAAAAGCCCAAGTCGTTCATAATTTTAGTGGTAAAAATTGTTTTGCAGAAGACACTGGCTTGTTTGTAGAAGCTATTGATGGCGAACCAGGTGTTTACTCAGCACGATATGCTGGTGAGCCTACCAATTCAGAAAAAAATATTGAAAAAGTATTAGAAAAATTAGCTTCAAAGACTAATCGAAATGCTTATTTCAAAACCATCATTACACTCATTATCAATGGAGAAATAAAACAATTTGAAGGTATTTGCAAAGGAACCATTGCGATGCAAAAACAAGGTACAGATGGTTTTGGTTATGATCCCATTTTTATAGCTGAGGGTTACACAAAATCATTTGCTGAAATTGCAGCCGATGAAAAAAATGAAATCAGTCATCGCAAAAAAGCATTTGACAAGTTTAGTGCATATTTATCTGAGTTGTAAATTCATTTATTGCGCGATGTTTGCTTTCGACTAATTACAAATCAATTACTTTTTTGAGCATGAGAATAAAAATAAATTTTCAAAAATCTTTTACGTTTTCTGTGGCCATTCCTGTCCGAATTTCTGACATCAATTATGGAGGCCATGTAGGCAATGATCATATTTTATCCATTGTTCATGAAGCACGCATCGCCTATTTTAAACAGCATGGTCAAACCGAAATGAATGCTGGAGGTGTTAATTTAATTATGGCCGACAGTGCCGTGCAATATAAAGGAGAAGCTTTTCATGGCGATATTATTTTAGTCGAAATATATGCCGACAATATTACTTCCATTTCGTTTGATTTATTTTATAAACTCAGCACCATTCGAGATGAAAAACCAATTGATATTGCTTATGTAAAAACAGGTATGATTTGTTTTGATTATAACACTCGTAAAATTGTGAATATGACAGAAGCATTAGAAAAGATTTTGATATAAAATTTCCAAGCTCAGTGAACGTTCATAAAATCTAATAGTAAACTCTATCTTCTCTGTGTAAAAAATCTAATATAACACTTTGGTTAATTAAAAATGTGATTTGTAATTGATAACTTGTAATTGAATTATTGCCAATAAAATAAATTAATAGCCACTTAACATTTTATAAGGTTTAAATTGTTTGAATAACCTTTCTTTTGCATATTAATATTATTATTTATGAAGAAAATTCTTTTCTTTTTCTCAATCATGATCAGTTTTGCATCTGTAGTAACTGCTCAAGAAAAATTTACTCTGAGTGGTTCAGTAAAAGATAAAACGACTGGTGAAGAATTAATTGGGGCATCTATCCGGGTTGTAGAATTGCCAAATGTGGGCATCAGAACCAATGAATATGGTTTTTATTCATTGACCTTGCCTAAAGGGAAATATGCCATTAAAGCAAGTTATATTGGGTTTGAAGAAACGATACAAACCATTAATTTAGATAAAAATCAAAAAGTAAATTGGGAGCTATCTAAAAAAGGGAGAGAAATAAAAGAAGTGAAAATTTCTGCAAAAAAAGCCAATGAAAATTTAACGCAAACAACCATGGGCATGGAAAAAATAAACATGACTGAAATTGCTAAATTGCCCGTTTTATTTGGTGAAAAGGACGTTTTAAAAACCATTCAATTATTGCCAGGTGTAAAAAGTGCAGGCGAAGGGAACAGTGGATTTTTTGTGAGAGGTGGCGCTGCCGATCAAAATTTAATATTGTTAGATGAAGCACCCGTGTACAATGCATCCCATTTATTAGGTTTTTTTAGCACCTTCAACAGTGATGCCATTAAAGATGCCACATTAATTAAAGGAAATACGCCTGCTCAATATGGTGGTCGTTTGGCCTCAGTATTGGATGTAAAAATGAATGAGGGGAATGACAAAGACTATCATGTAGCTGGTGGTATAGGTTTAATTAGTTCTCGTTTGAGTATTGAAGGTCCTATCCAAAAAGAAAAGTCGTCTTTTTTAATTACCGGAAGAAGAACCTATGCCGATGTATTTTTAAAAGCATCTGAAAAGTTTAAAGACAACACACTTTACTTCTATGATTTTAATGCCAAAGCAAATTATAGAATCAATAAAAACAATCGAATTTATTTATCTGGTTATTTGGGTCGTGATGTGCTAGGATTAGGTAATCAATTTGGAATCAATTGGGGGAATAAAACAGCAACACTTCGTTGGAACAGCATCATTAATCCAAAATTATTTTCAAATACTTCTTTGATTTACAGCGATTATGATTACAATATCAATATTAAAGGAGATAGCATTTCATTTAATATCAATTCTCAAATACAAGACTATAATTTCAAACAAGAATTTCAATATTACGCATCCGCAAAAAGTTCTTGGCGATTTGGTTTTAATGGTATTCATCATACTTTAACTCCTAGTCGTTTTGAAGGCGATCCAAAAGTGTTCAATAAGTCAGCAAGAGTAGGTCGATCTTCTTTAGAGAATGCTTTGTATGTAAATAATACCTATACGGTCAATACTAAATTAAGTATGGATGCTGGTTTGCGCTTGTCGGCATATACCATATTAGGAGGAGATACTTATAACTTGTATGACAAAGGAGTTAAAACCGACAGTCTCGTTTTAGCAAAAGGAGCAATAGGAAAAACCTATACAAATCCAGAACCGAGACTCTCTATTAGTTATCAATTAAATGATAAAAGCAGTTTTAAAGCAGCCTATGCTCGCAATACACAACACCTACATTTATTGAGTAACTCTACTACAACGAACCCAACAGATTCTTGGATAGGAAATAGCTATAATATTAAGCCCGAAATTGCAGACCAATTGAGTGCAGGTTATTTCAGAAATTTCAAAGACAATAGCTATGAATTCAGTGTAGAAGCTTATTATAAAGATATGCAAAACCAAGTGGATTTCAAAAATGGAGCAGATATCAATACAGTTCCTGATGTAGAAAGTGAATTGCTTTTTGGTGTAGGAAGAGCCTATGGTTTAGAACTTTTGTTTAAAAAGAAAACAGGAAAATTCACCGGTTGGGTGAGTTATACTTTGTCTAAAACAGAACGCAGAATTGAAGGCATCAATAATAATAATTGGTACAATGCAAAACAAGATAGACGACATGATTTAGCCATTATAGGCACCTATCAAGTGAATCAAAAATGGTCTGTGGCCTCTAATTTTGTTTTATATACTGGTAATGCAGTTACCTTCCCAACAGGAAAATACATCGTAGATTCGAAAACAATCTTTTTATATGGCGAGAGAAATGCGAACAGAATGCCAATTTATCATCGTTTGGATTTTAGCGTAAACTATGAAGGGAACAACAATAAGAAGAAATGGCATGGCTCATGGAACTTTGGTTTATATAATGCCTATGGCAGACAAAATGCCTATTCTATCGATTTCAAAGATGATCCAAATGATGCTAGCAAAACACAAGTGGTTAAAACCTCTTTGTTTAGATGGGTGCCAAGTATAACCTATAATTTCAAATTTTAATTTAATCATTTCAATAATTTCAAATGAAAAAAATAACGCTTTTTATATTTTCAATAATTGCTTTAAGTGGATGCACTAAGGTTATTAATATCGATTTAAATTCATCTAATCAACAAATTGTTGTGGAAGCAAAAATAGCCGACAATGCTTTACCATGTACCGTAAAATTGAGCAAGACGATTAATTTTAGTAATCCAAACGTGTTTCCAGCGGTAGAAGGTGCCATCGTAAAAATTTCAGATGGAACCACAATAGAAACTTTGACTGAAACTTCAGCTGGTATCTATCAAACTAGTTCAATGTTGGGTGTTAGTGGTAAAACCTATTCACTTTCAATTGTAGCAGAAGGTAAAACAATTACGGCTGTAAGCACCATGCCTGCACCAGTTCCTTTAGATACTATTTTATTTTTTAAAAGCGCTTTCGGTAACCAAAGTATAGAAGAGACATATATCACCATTCCACGTTTTCAAGACCCTCCAACCCCTGGAAATAATTATCGTTTTATTCAAACCATCAATGATTCTTTGGACAAAACATTTTCTGTTGATAACGACAATTTAATAAATGGAAAAGAATACCGACGTCCAATTTTTTCACTAGGACCAAAAATTCGTTTGGGTGATTCACTACATTTTGAAATGCAATGTATAGACAGACCTATTTTCGATTATTTTAATTCATTAAACTCAAACGCAACTACTACACCGTCCAATCCTGTTACAAATATTGTAGGTGGTTTAGGTTATTTTTCGGCACATACTGTGGTAAGAAAAAGTGTCAAAGTGGAATAAATAAATTCATATTGTAAAAAAATGAATTGGTTGAAATTTCACCATCTTCATATTTATATAGGTTTTTACATGTGAATGGGTAAGCATTACTTTATCTAAAGTGTCACATTGTAATAAAGTGAAAGTTATTGCTTGATGAGTAAAACGCGCATATAAAATTAATCGTATATCATTTTATTGATAAGCTATTTAATTAAATGACAACTATCAT
>CANGUS010000026.1 GCA_947457085.1 Bacteroidota bacterium | reverse complement strand
TTTTATTGAAAACACACCATATAATGATTTTGAGGTCAGCGACAATTCAATTTGCTTAGGACAGCCAGTTTATTTTTCAGATACCATGGATGCACACCATCAAAATTTTATTTGGAATTTTGCTGATGGAAGCACTTTAGCCAATGTGCATAGCCCTTCACATTCTTGGTTAAACGCAGGAAATTATCCTGTTACGTTAACTACAACGTATAAATATTGCCCTACTAAAGTTACTACCAAAAATATTACTGTTGAAGATTTTCCTTTTGTTAGTTTGGGCCCTGATACCTCAATTTGTCCTGGTTTAACTGGTGCTATACTATTAGCAAATACAGCTTCAGGAACAGGTAGCTATTTATGGAATACGGGTGCAACTACCAATTCAATTTTAGTGAATTCACCTGGCTATTATTGGTTAACAGTAACTTCTCCAACCGGAAATTGTTCTGTTACAGACTCTTTGCAAATCCTACAAGATTGCTATTTAAACATTCCAAATTCATTTTCTCCAAATGGAGACGGTTTGAATGATTATTTTTTACCAAGAGAAATATTAAGTAGTGGTTTAACTGTTTTCAGAATGTCTATTTATAATCGATGGGGTGAAAAAATTTATGTTACGGATAAATTAGATGGCAGAGGATGGGATGGTAAATACAACAATAAACCACAACCGGTAGGTGTCTTTGTTTATATTATTGATGCCGTTTTTGCAAATGGGGTTCGTAAAAATTTCACAGGCAATGTCACTTTATTAAAATAACTTTTTTTACCATATAAACAAAAAACACGAAGTAATTACTTCGTGTTTTTTTATGTATAAATTTTATTAATGATTTACAATAACTCATACACGATAGCTGCTCCTTGGCCCACACCGATACACATGGTAGCAACGCCATATTTTGCATTTCGTTTTTTCATTTCATGTACAAGGGTTGTTGAAATTCTTACTCCACTACAACCTAACGGATGACCTAATGCAATAGCACCTCCATTTACATTTACTTTGCTTGGATCAATTTTTAATTCATTGATGCAAGCAATACTTTGTGAAGCAAATGCTTCATTTAATTCAAATAAATCAATGTCATCAATCGTTAAACCAGCACGTTGCAATGCTTTTTGTGTTGCAGGAACTGGTCCAATACCCATTATACTTGGTTCTACACCAGCAATTGCCATACTTTTAATCATTGCGATTGGTTGTAAATCATATTTTTTTACGGCACTTTCCGAAGCTAAAAGCATGGCAGCAGCTCCATCATTTACGCCACTGGCATTGGCTGCTGTTACGCTACCTTCTTTTGAAAATGCAGGTTTCAGTTCGGCTAATTTTTCTAGAGGCGTTAATCTTGGATGTTCATCTTTTTGGAAAGTGAGGGTTTTGCCTTTTCCTAAATCGATTTCAATAGGAATTATTTCATCTTCAAATCGATTGGTTTTATGCGCTTGCTCATATTTTAATTGGCTATGGTAAGCGAACTCATCTTGTGCTTCACGAGACACTGTATATTTTTTTGCAACATTCTCGGCCGTTTCCCCCATGCTAAATGGATGATGTAATTTTGACAATGCTGGATTTGTAAAACGCCAGCCGATAGTTGTATCAAAAATTTCTGCTTTACGAGAAAAAGGCGAATCACTTTTACCCATTACAAAAGGCGCACGAGTCATACTTTCTACGCCGCATGCAATCATTAATTCACCATCGCCACACATTATTCCTCTCGCACTGTCCATAATTGCTTGTAAGCCAGATGCACATAAACGATTCACGGTATTTCCACCAACAGTAATTGGCAAGCCAGCCAATAATAATGCCATACGAGCAACGTCTCTATTGTCTTCACCTGCTTGATTAGCACAGCCAGCAATTACATCTTCAATAGCATTTACATCAATAGAAGGGTTTCTTTGCACAATCGCTTTAATTACATGTGCCAATAAATCATCTGGTCTTACGGTGCTTAAACTGCCTCCATACTTTCCTATGGGTGTACGAACGGCATCTATGATATATGCTTTTGTCATTGAATAAAAATATTTTAGCAAAAGTAATATTTTAATACGGTTATTATTCTGCTTTAGTCAATCAACTTTTAGTAAGATTTTTTATTACATCTAAAGTATATCCTTTGTAAAAAAAAGTTGCTTGTTTTGCTACTCGGATATTTCACTATACAAATAAATCACTTTTTAATTGTACTATTATTTCACGTGATAAGACCTATCCTTGACCTTGTGAGTTAAGATAGGCTTGTATAATAACGCCATCTTGTGGGTTCTCTTTGTAGCTACCTTCCGCGGCTTGAATAGTATCCTGAATATAGACTTCATCACTTTCATAAAATAAAATATCGTTGTTAGCGTTTATAAATGTTTTATGGGTTTTTTGCAACCCTATTTTAGGATAAGACAATTTGTTAAATTAAAAACTAAAAAGCTAGTTGGTGTAAACACCAATAAGCGTGAAAATATTACTTGTTGGAGGTCATAGACTATTTCTTGGTTTGACTTCGTTGCGCCGCCGCTTTAATCTTCCTTTCTTGTTCAATTCTTCTAGCTTGTACAGCCTTCGCTTTCATGCACTTAATTGGTCTTTTATCTTGGTCTGTTTTATTGACCAAAGAACCCATGATCATCATTTCGGCATACAATTTTGGTAAAAATGTTGCCAAATGATTCATTTCTTCAGAACAGTGGATAAGCATTTTTCGTCCATAATCGGGGGATAATATCTTCATTATTTGAACAAAAGTTGACGTTAAACTTGTCAAATTGCATTCTTTTCTGACGTGAATATATTGACCACCCATCCAAAAACGAGTACGTATTTCTGAACCGCCTTCTACCGCACGTACCTGATGAACCAAATAACCATAATCTATAGGGAACTTTGAATGTCCTACTATTGAACAGATATAAACTGCTTTTGAAGGATCTTTAATAGCATTAATAGAAAATCCAAACTCAGTAGGATGTTTATATTGAATCAATGCTTTCATAAATTTATCACCAATGTACTCCTCAATAACAGAATTTCTGCCGATATAAGTAATGTCATCTTCGCCATCTTCCCAAATGGCACTTACGTGTGATTTTGGATGCCATAATTTGTAGCGACTGTCTTGGCTTCCATACCAACCAAACCACCAATCACATATTTCGGGCGTTACACCAGGCATTGCAGTAATTATAGCTGCATGAATAGACCCGTCGAGTTCGTTGATATAACCTGTTTCCACATCGGTATAACCCTCCTCTTCCAAATACTTAGCTTCTATAAAACGTGGCAAAGCACCTGATGGAAACGATGTACTTTCTAAAGCATATTGCACATGAGGTGCAAGTTCTACCATGTTTTCGTCGTAATATTTACCGTACCAATTTTTAAAATCTTCATTCGAATAGCCAATATTCTTCTTTTGCGCCATTTTATCTTCTATTTAAATCAATAGGGCAAAAGTAAAAAGTGAATTTGGGGTAGCCACTTGAATTAATTCAAGAAATGTTATACTCGGTGTTTTAATTTACTCAACCACTCCGAAGATATACCCATAAATTCGGCAATAAATTTAGAAGGTACATGTTGGATAACTTCTGGGCACTGTGTCAAAATGTAATTGTATAACCTTTCAGAGGAATAAGAAATAATTTTCAATTTTAAATCATTTTCTTCCTGCAAAGCTTGGATAATCAAAGAATGATAGAATGTAAATAAGCTAATGTCTTGACTTATTAAGTTATCAATTTCCTTTTTATTAAATTCTATGACTTCTGAATTAGCAATAGCTCTTAATTCACACTGCGTTTTTGATCCAGAAAAATAACTGTCTACACAACCCATAAAAGGATGAAAATCTACTAAATAAAAGTTGATTGTTTTTTCGATTTCCAATTCTTTATCAATGTGACGACATACAAAGCCTCCTTTGAGAACAAAATATGCTTTATCACAAATGGTATTTGGTTTTACCAATAAGCTTTGACTTTTTACATGTAGTAATTTTGATTTACTAATGAGATTTTCAATTTTATCGGGTGATATATTTGAACTTTGAAGTGCTTGTAAAAATTTATTCATTTTTTGTACAACGATTTATAAAATATCAGCTAACGTTTTGCCGCTAAAAGTCAGGCAGGAGTTCAAAAGTACATTGCTTGGATTAAAAACCAATAGATTCGTAAAGAAATAAATGAATGAAAAACTATATTCCTCTACGCAGCTTGTTTGCCAAACGAAGCAAGTTGTTATTTTCAGTTTTCACAGAGGATTTGGGCAGAGGCTCTTTGACAACTAACAAAAGTCACAGCCTTGGTTCGTTTCTCCAAGAATTTTTATAATATACGCTGTTCATGGATTCATTTACCTCTGCGTAAATGTTAGCCAAATTTACTATTGAGATACCAAGTATTTTTCACTTATATTTTTACTCACATTATATAGTATATCAGGACAAAATCAATAAATCATTTTTTTCCTTCATTCTTGCTATAAAATAGGATGTTTTATATTTTTAATTTATATTGATTATCATTTTTCATCCAATTTATTAAAATACTTTTCATTACTTTTGTAGTCGTTAATTTTTAAATTTTATGAGCAATCAAGAGTGGCCACTTTGGGAAATTTTTATACGCAGTAAAGCAGGTTTAGACCATAAACATGTTGGAAGTTTACATGCTGCCGACTCAACTATGGCTATCGAAATGGCTAGAGATGTGTATACACGTCGTATGGAAGGCATTAGTATTTGGGCTGTTGAAAGTACCAATATTCATGCATCAAATCCTGATGATGCGGGCATTTTTTACGAACCGAGCAACGATAAAATATATCGCCATCCAACGTTTTATGAATTGCCTGATGAAATTACCCACATGTAAAATTTAAATAATAAAAAATGAACAATTCATTAGTTGAATATATTATGCATTTGGCTGATAACAGCCTTATACATGGACATCGTTTGAGTGAGTGGTGTGGACATGGACCTATTTTAGAAGTAGACATTGCTTTATCAAACATAGCATTGGATAATATTGGCGCAGCTAGAAGCCTGTATGAATATGCAGCTGAAATTGAAGGGAATGGTAAAACAGAAGATAGCTATCCTTATTTTAGAGATGTTCGACAATTTAAAAATTCATTGTTAGTAGAATTACCCAATGGAAATTTTGCAGATACTATAGCTAAATGCTTACTTTTTGATGCCTATCAATTTTATTTTTATACGGCATTAAAAAATAGTACTGATAAGCGTTTAGCTGCTATTGCAGAAAAGTCTTTAAAAGAAGTTACTTATCATTTACGTTTTAGCACCGAGTGGGCTGTTCGTTTGGGCGATGGTACCGATGAAAGTAAACAAAAAATGCAACATGCGATTGCAGAGCATTGGGAATATGCAGGTGAACTTTTTGCTCCAAGCAACATTGAATTGGAAATGATTGAACAAGGAATTGCACCTAACATGGAAGCTTTAAAAGATGTTTGGCAACAAAAATTAGCTGAAACAATAGAAGAAGCGACACTCTCTTTTCCATTATCAAATGAAAAAGGTTGGTTTCAATCAGGTGGTAAAAAAGGAATTCATACAGAATATTTAGGTTTTATTTTATCCGACTTACAATACATGCAAAAAACATATCCGAATTCGGAATGGTAAAAAAGAGTAGTCAGTTGACGGATATCAATTGTCGGGCTTGTTTTGTTAAGTTTGAAAAAACGATGGTTTAATAAATTTCAAAAATGGTTTCAAAAGAAATAATATACTCTTATTTAGAAAATGTTTCAGACCCTGAGGTTCCCGTCTTGTCTATTTTAGACTTAGGTATTGTAAGGGATGTGATCATCAATGAAGTAAATGAAGCAGTTGAAATTTTGATTACTCCAACTTACAGTGGTTGTCCTGCTATGCAAATGATTGCAATGAATGTAAAAATCGAAATGCTAGCTCAAGGAATTAAAAACGTAACCGTTACAGAAATTTTATCGCCAGCGTGGACAACGGATTGGATGACTGAAAATGGAAAGCGTAAGCTAAATGAATATGGCATTGCCCCTCCTCAAAACAAATCAAACGAATATATTTCTATTGAAGATTTAATTGTCCCATGTCCTATTTGTCACTCTAAAAATACATCTGTGATTAGTGAATTTGGTTCAACTGCATGCAAATCTTTGTATAGATGCAATGATTGTTTAGAGCCTTTTGATTATTTCAAATGCCACTAAAATTATTTTCTATTTTTTACATCTTCATAAACTAGTTGCTGAAAACTAGTTGCTTTATTATTGAGTTTTATGGCTTGCATTGTATCTAAATTTTTAGAATGAAGAATGTAGCTACTTTGTTGATGAGAGCCTGCGCTGCCAGCGTCATTGATATAACCTACCGCACCAAAAACAACATAATATGCAGAGGATGGGGTATAGGGATTGAAAATATTTCGAGACCAAACATAATCATTTGAAGGCAATTTCAATTGATGTAAAATGGTTGATGGAATATCTAATTGCGACACTATTTTATCCCAGGTTTTGCCTTTCCATTCGGATTTTAAAGCACCTCCTAAAAACAACAAAGGAATATGATGATGATCCGGTGAAATAGGATCATGTTGCATAATGGTGTTGTGACTATGGTCTGCTATTACTATAAATAAAGTATTTTGATACCAGGATTGTTTTTTTGCTTCTGCGAAAAATTTACCTAATTCATTGTCAGAATAATATACAGATTCGGTGTACTCTTTTTCAACATCATGAGGGAATGATTTCCAATTTATTTTTCCTGGATAATCATATGGCATATGCGTGCTGGTGGTAAAAAAGCAATTCAAAAAAGGGGACTTCGCTTCATTTAATGTTTTTAAAAATTCAGGGAACATAAACTCATCGTGTATCCCTAATTTACCTTTGGGATGCTGAGGATAATCAGCGTCTTCTTTTAAATTTACAAATTTTTTCTCCAATAAGTAGCCACGTAAATTTCCGTATATTAAATCCCCTCCAAACATAAATGAACTACTGTAACCCAAGGGCAGTAAATCTTCACTGATGCAATGCAAGGAGGGTACTTTGGCTGGCTGATTCACAATAGCTACTCTGCTTACAGAAGGATATGCACTCAACACTGCAGGAATTCCTTGGTCTGAAACGTAGGCATTGCTGTATGCTTTGGTGAATAACAAACCTTCTTTACTCAATGCATTAAATTGTGGAGTACACCCTTCAATACCTCCTAAAGTACTAATATTATCTGCACTCCAGCTTTCTAAAAAAATGATTGCTATGTTAGGTCTATGGGTGTTTAAAATAGCAATCGTGCTATCCTTTTCAACTTTAAAATCATCTGCAATTAATTTTTGGGCATCTTCATTGCTTCTACATTTATAAATTGCTTCGTCAGGAATATTTTGTTTAATGGTAAGGTCTTGTAAAATATTGTAAAATGGATTAACGGCAATGTCATTCGCCAAAACGTCTCTGCTAAAATAAGCGGCACTTTGATTCATTGGAATTCCTGTAAGTCCTCCTCTGATGATAATTACCCCCAATCCTGTTACTATTAAAAAATAAGTAATCGATTTATAAAACCTATTTTTTGTAGTTGATTTTTCTTCTAATTGAATATGTGAATGGGTTGTTTTTTTATAAGCATAATAAAATGGTATTGTAAACAAAGACAACATGAGTATAAAGGATAACTGTAATTTGAAAGAAATGATTTCAAATACTTCTGAAGGATTTTTGAAATGTTCTAGCGCTTGTAAATTCAATTTCGCATTCCACTCTTTGTACAATCCTGCATCGCCAATACTAGTTGCGGCATATATAAATAAAAACAGCCCAATGAATACCAAGGCAATATTTTTGAATACTTTTTTTTCAGAAATAAAATACAAAATCTGAAAAAGTAGCGGCAACAAAGAATACATGACTGCGGTTGCAAAGTCTAATTTATACCCTTTGTAAAATGCGCTGACCAATTCGCTGTGCAAACCAATTCTGTTTCCTATAGGCATTTGGTAGCATACAAAAAACAATCGGTTGATGAAAAATACAAACAACCAAAAAATGAAAATTGCAAAAGTGTATTTAAGTATTGACTTCAAAGTGAAATGTATTTTTTAATACAGGAAATTAACTCAACATAGGATGTCGTTTATACTCTTTTGTACGGTCAAATAAATACCGATAGGTGGTTAAACGGCGCACTTCATTGGCTTCTAAGTTTTTAGCCAAATTAACCATTTTAGGATTGAAATCGCCTATCCATTGCATTTCGTAATTATGGTAACGTTGGCTAGGCTGTACGTATTTACTGCATTCTCCAATCATATATGCATCGGTCCCTTTTCCTTGAAACTCAGGTACAATGCCATATACAACGCCTACAAAACGTTTGCATGCACCTGTCATTTTCAAATACAAAAAATGAATTTTTTGCAACCAACCAAATTTTCCATTAAAATGTTTAAAATATTGATTTAAATCTGGAATATTAATCCACATGCCTATTGGCTCGCCTTTATGATAAACAAACCAAGTTATTTTTTCATCAATAATCGGTTTCATTTTACTAAAAATTAATTTGGCTTGTTTAAATTCAATTGTTTTTCCTCCACCATGTTTAGCCCAAGCTTTATTGTAAATGATAGTGAAGTCATTCGCATATTTATCTAGGTTATTTTTTTTGATATGCTCAACGGTAAAGTTTGGGTCTTTTTGATAATGGTCGTGCCAACGCGTCATTTTTTCACTCAATGGAACTTTCGTACTCAAGCCAAAACACAATTGATGGAAGTAGGCTTTAAAGCCATAGTTTTCCAACAATGTTTGATAGTAAGTTGGATTGTAATTCATGGCATATAAGGGCTCTTCGAAACCATTCACCAATAACCCCCACCATCGATCCCGTTCTCCAAAATTAATGGGTCCATCCATTGCTTCCATGCCTCTTGCCAGCAACCATTCTTTTGCTTGATCTAAAATAAAATTGCAAGCTTCTTGATTGTTGATACACTCAAAAAAACCAATTCCGCCGGTAGGCTGTTCTTGAGCGTATTTTTTATTGACAAATACAGCCAATCGCGCAATGTATATACCTTCTTTATTTTTGAGAAGCCAACGCTCACATTCACCGTGTTTGAAAAATTTATTTTTCTTTTTATCAAAGACTTCTTCAATATCTTTATTTAAAGGGCGGATATAGTTTTTATCGTCCTTGTATAAATCAACAGGAAAGTCTAAAAATATTTTTTCTAAATGGGCTGTATTTACTACATCTATGGTCATGAAATGCAAATATACTTTGAGAATAGATGTTGATGATTATTTTCTATAATTCTTTGTGTGAACCATCACAAAAAGGTGCGTTTTTTGTGTGTTTACACTGGCAGAACCAGATTTCTTTTTCTTCTTCAAATTTCATAACCAAGGGTTTATAAGGCATCCCTTCAATTTCTTTATGCTTACCATCACAAAATGGTTGCTTTGAACTTAAACCGCAAGTACACCATGCATAATTTTTATCTTTTTCTACAGTAACTGCTATCGGAAATTTTTCTGCTACAACTGGTTTGTCCATTATTTTTAATTTTATTGTGGTTAAATATACAATAAAATTTAATTTTACCGACATGCTACCATTGTCCATTGTGATACTAACTAAAAATGAAGCGCAAAATATTGCTCGTTGCTTGCAACCTTTGATTGGTTTAACGGATGATATTTTGATTGTAGACAATGGAAGTACCGATAACACCATCGAAATTGCTCAATCGATGCAGGCAAACATTTTGCAGACTACTTGGAAAGGTTATTCTCGTACCAAAAATGAAGGCAATGCACAGGCAAAATATGATTGGATTTTAAGCCTGGATGCTGATGAAGTAATTCATGAGGATTTAAAAAATGAAATCATTCAATTGTTTTCAACTGAATTGAAAGAAACGGAGTCCTTTGCTATACAAAGAAAAATGATGTACTGTGGCCAACAATTAAATTATGGTGCGGTTGCCAATGAATTCCGACTGCGCATTTTTAATAGAAAAAACGGCCTATGGAATGAAGAAACAGTCCATGAAAATTTATTTTTTAAAGAAAAAACGCAGATAAAAAAGTTAACCGGATTTGTTTATCATTTTTCTTATAATACCACACAAGAGCATGTACAACGATTAGAAAAATATGCACAACTATTTGCTAGTAAATCAACAAAAAAAGCAACGTTTATAAAAATATTTTTGAGTCCAATTTTCGGATTTCTTAGAAACTATTTTTTTAAATTGGGTTTCCTTGATGGGAAATTAGGTTTTCAATTTGCTAAAAATGAATTGTGGTATACGTTTAGGAAATACCAATTATTAAACTTGAAATAAGGAGTTTCAAATACTTTGCAATTAATTCTGTATTCCTGACATCAGTCATCTAAGAGGAGACAGCCTCAATTAGACGTTATTTTTAGGAAAATCATAAAATAGCAATTGTGCTTTTGCGATAGGTAAATCTTCCCATTTTTCAATCGGAAATTGTAATGCGCACATCCCGCAAGTGGGCATATTTTCTATTAAATTATTCGTTAGCAAATTTACAAAATCAGTGATTCCTGGATTATGGCAAACAATCATTAAGGTATTTATATGATTTGAAACACCAAAAATAGCCGCTTGAATCATGGAAGGAGGAGCATGATACAATGAATCTTCCCATTGAATTTCTGTTGATGCATATCTTAATTCATTCGCAATTAATTTAGCTGTTTTTGCAGCTCGTTTTGCTGTACTTGATACTAATAAATCTACTTGGATGTGTCTATTTAATAAACGTTTGCCCATCATCGGCGCATCTCTCATACCTCGTTCATTCAAATCCCTATCAAAATCTTTTTGATGTAAATGACTCCAGTCAGATTTTGCATGCCGAACGATGATGAGTGTTTTCATTTTTTTCTTTTTACAAAGATAAATGATATTCATAATTCATATCAGTACAACTAAGCTAGTCATCTAATTATGTAAAGACGCTAAAAAGTTAATTTTTCTTTTTAGAATACTCTTGAAAATTATATTTAATCCACATTTTTATTTCAAGATCTGAGGCGGCTCTTGCAAACTCAACTTCCATAGGATAAGCCTGCATAAATTGAATCAACGCATCATCTTGTAAACCGGTCATTTGCGCTGTTAGCTCTTCGCTATATCTGGTATCAATAAATTTTTGTTTTTCAATATCTACAATTTGATCTTGAAAGTGACGCATGTTTTTATGTTTTTTTGAGAAGATTTGGTAAATGCTCGTAATGGGCGACATGGCCGATTTTGATTGTCTATAGTCAAAAACGTCTTTATAAAGATCTGCTCTTTTAGCCGAATCGGTTTGATATTGAGTTGGCCCTTGCTTAATGGTAACCCCTTTTAAACCAACTGTTTTCATGCTCATTTTAATTGTTTGATTGCTATTATTAAAGCTTGAGTTTAATCGAATTACTTTATTATTAAAGCCTAAATAGGAAAAAATAATATAGTCACCTTCTTTTCCTTCAATGGAAAAAAAACCATCTAAGTTGCTGTAATCACCTTGGTGAGTAGATAAATTTTCTACTCTTACTGAATTCATTGTATTCTTTTTTACAGAATCTATAATCGTTCCTTTGAAAACGATTTGAGCGTCAACTTGAGAAGCTCCAATAAAAGACAATAAAAAAAATAAGAATCTTTTCACCTTACAAAGTTAGTAATTGTTCGTTTGCAATTTAGTTACTAGATGTTAAAATTAATAATAATTTTAGCTATCAAAAAGAGGCTGTTGATTGTTGTTAATAGCCTCGATGTAAATATTTATATAACCACCAATTCATAAAAATTTTCTTGCTGATAATATTTATTTGCTAAGGCTTGCAATTGCTCTGGTGAGATGTGTTTATAGAGTTCAATATTTTTATTAAAACGTTCTTTGGTAAAGCCATTTAAAATTAAACTCTTCCAACGTTGCATAATTTGAAAAGCACCATCTAAATCTCCTAAAATAGTACCTAATAAATAATTTTTTACGAGTTCTAACTCTTCTGCATCTACTAATTCATGTTTTAATACATCCATTTCATAGTAAATTTCTTTTATAGCTGCTTCACATACATCTTTGCCAGCTTCGGTTGTTATTAAGTATGCTGATTGTTTCACTTGATTGTACATATAGCTGTGTATTCCATATGTATATCCTTTGTCTTCCCGAATATTACTCATCAATCGAGAGCCGAAATAACCACCCAAAATGGTATTTAATACAATCATTGGATAAAAGTCTTCATGGTGTTTATTTGGAAAATGACTCGCTATTCGAATAGAGCCTTGTACTCCTTTTTGATCATTGTTGATTCGATGTTTTTTTTCAGCTGTTGAAAGGGCTTCGAAAACTGGTTCCACCATTACATTTTCATTGTTCCAATTTGTTTTCCCAAAATGATGATGTATAAGTTCAATATCGGATTCTGCAAAACTACCTGCAATAAAAAAAGTGCAGTTATTATTGGAGTAATAGGTTTTTAAATGAGTTGACAAGGCTTGTTGATTGATAGCCTCATAATCGGATATCACTGAATATTTTCCATAAGGATGTTGCATTCCAAAAAGAAATTCATCTATTTTGCGATTGGCTACAAAATCACTTTTTAATAATTGTACCGACAAGCGCTGTTTTGCATTTTGTATGAAAATATCTATTTCATGTTGAGGAAATTGAGTATCCAAAAGCATGTCAGCAACTACAGGTAATATTTTTGAAAGGTGCTTAGTTAAACAACTGATGGTTATAGAAGCAAAATCTGGACCAGCTACTGTTTTTACAGAAGCTCCATATTGTTCAAACATTTCATTGATTTGAAACGAACTCATTTTCGAGGTGCCACTTTTTAAAAGTGATGCTGTAGCTTGAGCAATGCCATTTTGGTTTTCATACCAAAGTCCAGCTTTGAAAACCATTTCTAACTGCATAACTGGTTGCAAGTCGTCGGAATAATAATGTACGCCAATACCATTTTCAAATACAATGGACGTACAATCGGGTAAATGGTATTCAAATTCTACAGGGGAATATATTTTAGGTTCTATTGTTCT
>CANGUS010000025.1 GCA_947457085.1 Bacteroidota bacterium | reverse complement strand
TTTGTAATTCGTCAATCCACACTCTAAAAATTTAGTGTATTCGCTTTCACTTGGTGTAAAACCTCTTGGCGTATTTAAGATTCTGTTGTTCACAGGATCTATTAAAGCATAAAAAGGTTGTGTAGCCGATTTAAAATGACGCAATGATAAATCAAACCACTTGTCTCCAACGGTTGTTGCAAATTTTTTATCTAAAAATGGTGAAGCAAATTGTTCGTTTTTAGGTAATTCTATTTGTTCATCAACATACAAAGAAGCGATAATATATTGATCACTCAACAGCTTATTGACAGATGATTTAGTCCAAACATTTTCTTCCATTTTTCTACAATTGACACATGCCCAACCTGTGAAATCGATCATTACTGGTTTATTTTGTTTTTTACCTTCAGCAATCGCATCTTCTAAATACAAATAAACATTAATACCTTTTAAATTGTGTACACGAGCAGTGCTTCCTTTTTTTAATTTTTCTTCTTTATGGAAAAAACTATAAAATTTTGGAGGAGGAAAACCACTTACCAAACTAATATCTTTACCAAAAAAATCGAATGATAAATAGCCAGCAAAAACGATTGAAAAAATAGCCAATCCTTTCATTATAGTAGTGCTTTTAAAGGTTGGGTCTTCTTTGAATTTTAATTTTCCTAAAAGATATAAGGCTAATAGTATCAATACTACAATCCATAAACCAATAAATAATTCACGTTTTAAAAATCCCCATTGTTTCACTAAATCCGCATTTGATAAAAATTTCAATGCAAACGCTAATTCAATAAAACCAAAAACAACTTTTAATACCGTTAACCAGCCTCCCGATTTTGGCAAGGCTTTCAATAAGTTAGGGAACATGGCAAACAAAGCAAAAGGTACTCCTAAACCAATTCCAAAACCCGACATGGCCGGTGTAATCAATTTTGAATTGCTAATATTTCCTAATACCAAACCTAAAATGGGACCCGTGCAAGAGAAAGAAACAATAGCCAAGGTTAATGCCATAAAGAAAATTCCACCCGCGCTGCTGATGCTACTTTTTGCATCAATTTTACTCGAAACCGAGGAAGGTAAACTGATATCATAATAGCCAAATAATGAAAATGCAAAGATGATAAAGACGACAAAGAATACTAAATTAACCCACACATTTGTTGAGAATGAATTCAATGCATTTCCACCCCATCCTAAAAACAAAAATGGTAAACTCAACAAGAAATAAACTAAAAAGATAAAGAAGCCATACATGATTCCACGTTGAACTCCTTTCTTTTTATCTCCAGATCCTTTTAAAAAAAAGCTTATCGTCATAGGAATCATAGGCAATGTACATGGGAAAAACAAGGCAGCCAATCCCCCTAATAATCCATATAAAAAGGCAGTCCACATCGATAACTCTTCTTTTTGAATTTCACCACAATCACCCACTGGTGTTCCATAATCTCCATAAACTGTAGTAGTTTTACCAGCGGTATTTATTTGTGCAGTAGCTGTAGTATCTTCATTTTCATTGGTATTTTTTGCTGTTGTGTCAATTGGAGTAGTAGCTACCACTGCAACCGTATCAACTTTTATAGTTGAGTCTTCTTTTATTGCCAATTTACTTCCTTCCGCATTTACCATATCAAAAACCACATTTTCGGTAGTTTCTCTTTCACACGTTTCATGATCACAAGTTTGATAAAATAAAGACGCTTTAATTTTATCAAGCTTTTTATATTTTATTTTCTGAATATACTTTACCTCATTTTCAAAATAAAATATGGTTCCAACCCCATCCACTTCTTCTGTTATTTTTTTCCCATTTTCTGTTGTTTTTCCAACCAAGGTAATATTTGCATTTTTTTCAAAAGTCACTTTAGGAGCAATCAACATACCATCTCCACCAGGGTTAAAACAATACAGATGCCAACCTTTATAAATTTTAGCGGTAATAGTCAACAGGGCTTCGGTTTCAGAAAGTATTTTTGTATTGGTTGAAAGATTTACTTTTTTAGGGCCTTGACCTTGTGCAAATGCAAAAGTGGATAGTAAAAAGAGGGAGAAGAAGAAGGTTATTTTTTTAAAAATCATGATTTTGTTATTTTAATTCTACACTGAAAGGCACGTCTGTAGGAGGTAAACACATTTTTTCGTTACAACATTGATATGTCAATAATCCTTTCAAAGTAGTTGCTGTTTTAGAAATTACGGTAATGGTAAATTGTCCAATTCCTTCCACATAATTTACTTTTCCTACATATTCCATGTCGTGTGTAACAAATTTTCCGTCTAAAGCAAAAGGTTTTGAAATCGTTATTCCTTTATTTTCATCAATATTGATAGCTGTTGGAATTAACAAACCATCACCACCAGGTTCAGTAGTAAAAACATGCCATCCTTTTTCAATAATGGCTGTTGAATAAATAGTATAAGTATTTTCTGATGGTTTTTTTACATCAAACTTCCATATGACAGGCGATTGATTGGGTTGTGCATTGACTGCAAAACTGAATAACATGAAAAAAAGAAAGAGTAGGTTTTTCATATTTTTAGTTTTTTAATTATTCAGCAAGCTTTTAAACAAAAGCATGCCATCTTCATTTCCTAAAATAGAGGATGTGGCTCTTTCTGGATGAGGCATCATGCCAAAAACATTTCTTCCTTCATTACAAATGCCTGCAATATGGTTAGTAGAACCATTTGGTGTGGCATTTCCAACTTCGCCGTTTACATCACAATATCTAAAAATTACTTGGTTGTTTTTTTCAATGTTTGCCAATGTTTCAGCATCAGCAAAATAACGACCTTCTCCATGTGCAATAGGAATTTTTAATGGTTGAGGTGTAATATCTTTATTGATAGCTGATGCTTGATTGTCATTTTTAATAAATACATTTTTGCAAATAAATTGCTGATTATCATTCATCAATAAAGCACCTGGTAATAACCCTGATTCACATAATATTTGAAATCCATTACAAACCCCCAATACTTTCCCACCATTTTGCGCATGCTTAATTACGCTTTCCATCATCGGGCTAAAACGAGCCAAGGCGCCGCATCTCAAGTAATCACCATATGAGAATCCTCCTGGCAAAACAATGCAATCCTCTTTTGTAAAAGCAGATAAATCATGGTCTTTATGCCATAACATAATTACTTCTTGCCCTAAATCGTGGCGCAATGCATACTCCATGTCTCTATCGCAGTTAGACCCAGGAAAAACGACTATTCCGAATTTCATTTTATAATATATATTTTAGTTGCATTATCCATTGAATGGAAAATAGCATGATTAATAAAAAATAGAACGTAAAGGTATTAAATTTTTCTTTATTGTTTTGTAACGATTGTGACAATACAATGCTAAAGGGCGTTATAGCCATCAACCAGGTTAATGATGGAAACGTTACAGAAAACAACCCTACTATGGATGCAAATACAAAGTAAAAACCCACGCAATTCCACTTTTTACGGACTCCAGTAGTATTTTTACTTTGAGACTGATTCACTAAAAACAAGCCATAAACCAACATTATCACCGTAATAATACACAATGCACTAAAAATTGGAGTAGAAATGATTTTTGTAGAAAAATGCATTCGAAAATCAAGGTTTTTTGTATAATTATTCCACTTTCCAAGTAAAAATAAAAACAAGGCTCCAATATAAAAAGGGGTAATTACACCAAATATATAGGCTAAAAATTCTTGCCACTTAAAGGGGCGAACCATTAACATGAGCAGTATAAATAATATAAACATTAGGATGCATGGAAAATAAAATAAAATGGCTAACCCTAAAAATATGCCTGCATTGAAAAATATTTTTTGTGGTGCATTTAGATTATAAGCACTTAAAACATGAGCAAACGCTAAAAAAATAAAAATATTGGCAATAAAAACTGTCGAAAAAATGCAATGGCTTGGCAAAAAAGAGCTGTACAACATAAATGCAATACCTGGAATAAAACTTTTACGTGCAAATAATTTTTCTCGGTTAATGATAAAATTAAAATAAACTGCAAATACTATAAAAAGTATGGTGGATAAACCAATATATAGACTTGGATGAGCAGTATAAAAAGTAGCTAGACCTTTCCATTGAAAAAAGAAACCTTGCTGAAGTCCCTCTATCATTTCTACTTTCGGTGGATGTAAAATATAGGCAAGCCTCATTATAAAGCTCATTACAACCAATACAATAGCTGTAGAAATATCATTTCGTTTAAATATACTTAGCAAATTTATCTTTTAACTGTAGCAAAGATAAGTTTTAGAAATTCTACTATGAATTAATTATGAAAAAACTAATATCCAATTAATAAAAAACACAAATTATTTTTTGAAATACATGGCAATATGACTTCATTGGCTGAAATTTGTTGGGTAGAACGAGGAATTACATTCCAATCGTCTATTTCTTTAGTGGTTTGTATTTCTTTAATTGAAAGAACTCCATTGCTATTAGCATAACAAGCCATTAAACGGCTTTTTTTAGTATTCATATCATTGAAAATATAAACTTTACCTAACTTGTTTTCTAATAACCCAAATGATGAATAAATACCGCCATCATCTTGAGTTTGTTGATCTTTTAATAAGGTTTGACTCCAAGACAATGTTCCATCTGTTTTAAGATTAAAAATAATAACCTCATCATAATTATACTCTTGAACCGTTCTGGTTATTTCTTGCATAGTATTCATTCCTAAAGTAAGCACTGGTCCAGATGAAATTGTTCGGGTGATTTGAGAAAATTTTTCAGCAATTAACTCAATACCTCCTTCTTTTTTTAATGAAATAGCTCTCATTTGTAAATTTCGAAAATCCGTAATGCCATTTTGGAGTTGAAGAGCCAATGTAGTGAAATGAGCAGTGCTTTGCGTTTTATTTTCATCTATAACCAAGTAAAATATACCTTTAGGTGACGAAAATTTATTGTCTGAAAAAAAACCGCTTACATAAAGTTGGTTATTTTTATTGTCTATTATTAATTGTAAGTCTGAAACCACATGGTTATTTAAAGATGTTGGTACAATAGCAAAGGCTGGTTGATTTTGGGTTGCTATCAAAATATTCAATTCTTCCACTGACCCTTTATTCGGATTTCGATTACTGGAAGTAAGATATATCGTTCCATTATTACTAATTGCTTGTTCATTTAAAAAATAAAAATCATCTTGGGCAATTGTTTGAGAAATATTGGTTTCAATAGCTAATTCATTATTAACAACAATCGCTTGTAATTCCCGCTGATTAGCGGTTTCGGCATAACGATATAGTAAGTGTTTTTGTTTATCCTCACTGTGAGAAAATTGAAATTCAGTTTGCTCTTTTAAGAAAGTAGTCGACGTTTCTAGCAATGCGATTGGTGATGAAAAGGTGGAATCTTCTTGTAATTTACTTGCGAATAAATTGACTTTTTTAGCTGCTTTTTGTTCATAAAATACCAATAAATCATTCTTACTGTTTACAAAATGAATATTTGTATTTGCTTTTTTTATAAAAGGGAGTTCTATTCTTTTTTCAAATTCCATATTTGAATTAAATAATACAACTGCTGCTTTTTGATTTGTATTGATATATACTGCATTCAAATTTTTATATTTCCCTATAACAGCATAATCATCAATTCTGAAATTAATTTCTATTTTTTCACTTAAGACTGTTTTCTGTGCAAAATTTACATAGCCCGTAAAAACGATAAGTACTATCAATAATATCTTTTTCATGCAATACATTAGCAACGTAATTTGCACAAAAATACTTAATTTTTAATCATGAAATTTTTAATAGCTGGTGGATCAGGTTTTATTGGTAAACAACTTTGTCAATTATTAAAAAAAGATCAACACGAAGTATACATTTTATCAACGCAAAAAGCCTTGTGTGAATCCAAAAAAAATTACATCTATTGGAACCCCAAAGAAAAAATGATCGATTCAACTTTTTCCATAACAGATTGTACTATCATAAATTTAGCTGGGGCTGGAGTTGCCGATAAACGCTGGACTGCTAATCGAAAAAAAGAAATCATTGATAGTCGAGTAGATAGTCTGCAAACTTTATTTAATGCCATTGAAAAAAAACAAATTGAATCCTCTCACTTAGTATCAGCTTCCGCTATTGGATTTTACGGAGAAGCGAATAAAATATTTACCGAAGAAGATAAGAGTGATGCAAGTTTTTTATCGAGTACTTGTGAGCAATGGGAACAAGAAGCCTTGAAGTTTAAAGAATTAAATTGTATTGTTTCAATTGCCAGAGTGGGTATTGTTTTAGGCAAAGAAGGCGGTGCTTTAAAAGAGTTTTTAAAGCCAATACAATTGGGTATTGCAGGAATTCCTTCCTCTGGGAAACAAATTTATAGCTGGATACATATTACCGATGTAGCTCGAGTTTTTTATTTTTTAGCAAAAGAGAAAAAGGAGGGTATTTTTAATGCGGTTGCTCCAAACCCTTGCGCCATCAACGAAATTTTTACGGCAATAAAAAAATACAAACGAACATTTTTAACCGCTCATGCGCCCGAATTTGTATTGAAAATAATGTTGGGTGAAATGAGTATTGAAGTGTTGAAAAGCTGCAAAGTCAGCAGCCTTAAAATTGAACAAGCAGGATTTTCTTTTTTATATCATAATATTGAAGATTGCATGAAAAGCTTTTTAGTAAAAAGTTAAAATCTCGGCAAAATCATTAAATCTTTTCAATCTCTATTCTATTCCCTTATTTTTGTACTATGCAACGACTCAAAACACGTGAAGTAAAAATTGGCAATCTTATTATTGGTGGAAACAACCCAGTTCGTATTCAAACCATGACTACAACCGATACAATGGACACCGAAGCGACGGTAAATCAAACCATTCGTTGTATTGAGTTTGGTGCAGAATTAGTGCGCATTACAGCGCCATCAAAAAAAGAAGCTGACAATTTATTACTCATCAAAAATGAATTGCAAAAGAGAGGCTATTCTACGCCCTTGGTAGCCGATATTCATTTTACACCCAATGCAGCTGAAATTGCAGCCCGAATTGTGGAGAAAGTTCGAGTGAATCCGGGCAATTATATCGATAAGAAAAAGTTTGAACAAATAGAATATACCGACCAAGAATATCAAGAAGAAATAGATAGAATAAGAGAACGTTTTACGCCATTGGTATTAATTTGTAAAGAACATGGAACCGCTATGCGCATTGGTACAAACCATGGTTCGTTGAGTGATCGAATCATGAGTCGTTATGGCGATACGGCGATTGGTATGGTAGAAAGTGCCATGGAATTTTTACGCATTGCTCGTGATAACGATTATCATCAAATTGTGTTGAGCATGAAAAGTAGCAACCCTCAAGTAATGATTGAGGCTTACAGACTTTTAGTCAAACATATGCAAGATGAATTTAACGAATGTTATCCATTACACTTGGGCGTTACAGAAGCAGGTGATGGCGAGGATGGACGTATAAAATCTGCCATTGGAATCGGTACTTTACTAAGCGAAGGAATTGGCGACACGATTCGGGTTTCCTTAACCGAAGACCCTGAAATGGAATTGCCTGTTTGTCGTAATATCATTGAGAGATGTCAGATAACGGATGAAGCTTATCAGGAAAATACAATAAAAAATTACTCAAAACCGAAGGCTGAAATCAGACATCAGTCATCCTATTTAGTCATTTCCGACACTTCTAAAATTCCTGTGCTAACACCACAAGATTTTGAATGTTTTGGCTATCACTACAACGCCACAGATGACAAATGGAATATCAGCGACCAAGCTGCCGATTATGTTTTTTGCAATGAAGTTCCCACGTTTTCATTGCCAGGCACTCTTGGGGTATTAACCTACTATAAACAATGGGAACCTAATTGTATGAAAAAACAATGTTACCCATTATTTGACATATTACAATACATTGAGCAAGGGCAATATGTTCATCATGAAAGTAAAAATTTTGTGATGATGGATGCTAATCCAAATGCTTATCCTGCACAAGTTCGAGAAGCAATTTTCAATCAATTACAAAAAGACAAAACAGCCATTCTTTGTTTGTTTAGCGCACGACCACAAGCCATTGAAGATATTCGTAATTTATGTTACGAATTTTATCAAAAAGAAATTTATAATTCAGTTACGATTATTGTTGACAACAACAGCGATTCATTAGACAAAGCATTGATACATTATTCAGTAGAAGCAGGTAGTTTATTATTAGAAAATTTAATTCATGGGGTTTGTTTTGGTTTTCAATTTGGTATAAAAAATGAACCAATTGAAACACTCAAATCTCAAATTTCATCGCTCAATTCTATTTCATTCGGTATTTTACAAGCTACACGAAAACGCATTTCAAAAACCGAATATATTTCTTGTCCAAGTTGTGGAAGAACACTATTTGATTTACAAGAAACCACAGCAAAAATTAGAGCAGTAACCAACCATTTAAAAGGCGTTAAAATTGCTATCATGGGTTGCATCGTAAACGGACCTGGTGAAATGGCTGATGCCGATTTTGGTTATGTAGGCTCTGGAGTTGGAAAAATTACCTTGTATAAAAATAAAGAAATTGTAAAAAGAAATATTGACAGCGAAGTTGCCGTAGATGAATTAATAAATTTATTGAAAGACAATGGAGCTTGGGTGGAAGCGAATAGTTAATTAATGCAACAATTTATCTCCTAAAAATAGCGAAGCGTAAATTAATTATCTCCCACATTCCATTCAGCAAATGAGGTTGGTGTTTCTTCTAATCGTATAGAAACCAAGGCATGCTCTTCAGAAAAAAGAGGTTTTAATTTTTCAACAAAACTCAATAATAAATTTTCACAAGTAGGTTGATAAGAAACTAAAATCACTTTTTCGAATTCGTTCGAAATGACTTCCGATTTTGAGTAAGGCGCATCTTCATTTAATACCAAGGCATGATCATATTTTTCTAAGATGTTGTCTTTTACGATTTTTTTTAAATCCCCAAAATCGACTACCATTCCTAATTTCACATCCCCATTATCTTGAATAGGGGTGCCAATTAAAGTCACACTTAAATGATAGGTATGGCCATGTATATTTTTACAAGGACCATCATAACCATAAAGAGCATGTGCCATATCAAATGTGAATTTCTTAGTAACTCTAACTTTTTGTGCAATCATTGGACAGCAAATTTACAAATTTTAATAAGATTGAAATGATATTGTTATTCAAATCTTTTTTAATAAATATTTTACTGTTTTCTTAGTGTATATCTTATGTATAGGATACACTATTTATGAAAATTCAAAATGCTCTTCATTTCATTGAGTTTCATTAATGCTTCTACCGGTGTGAGTGTATTAATTTCTGTTGCGTCGAGCAATTCACGAATACGTTTTAAATCTTCTGCTAAACCATCAAAAATATTGAGCTGAAATTGTTGTGTGTTCAATTTTTTGATATTCGTAGTGAGTTTATCGCTTCCATTTTTTTCTTCTAGCGTAGCTAATATTTCATTGGCACGTTCAACCAAACTCACTGGCATACCGGCCATTCGAGCTACGTGAACTCCAAAACTATGGGTACTTCCACCTTGCGCTAATTTGCGTAAAAAAATAATTTTATTCCCTATTTCTTTGTGCGTTACATGAAAATTTTGAACCCGATCTAACTTATTTTCTAACTCATTTAATTCATGATAATGGGTTGCAAAAAGTGTCAACGGTTTGTGTGTATGATTATGTAAAAATTCGGCAATGCTCCATGCAATCGAAATACCATCAAAGGTGCTGGTACCTCTTCCAATTTCATCTAATACAATCAAACTTTTATTGCTAATATTATTCATAATACTAGCCGTTTCATTCATTTCCACCATAAAGGTACTTTCTCCTCCACTCAAATTATCAGATGCGCCAACCCGTGTAAAAATTTTATCGGTAATCGGAATATTTGCTTTTTGAGCTGGTACAAAACTGCCTGCATGTGCCATTAAGGTTATTAAAACCGTTTGACGCAACAAGGCACTTTTACCACTCATATTGGGACCTGTGATAATGATGATTTGTTGTTTGTCTTTATCTAACGTAACCGAATTTGAAACATACTCTTCGCCAATGGGTAAGTTTCTTTCAATGACTGGATGTCGTCCTTCCTCAATATATAACGTATTGGATTCCGAAACATTCGGTCTTCTATATTTAAATTGAATGGCATTATTGGCAAAACATAAAATGCAATCTAACTGTGCAATCCAATTCGCATTGAGTTGAATAGGAGCAATATATTCTTGTAAATCTTGCAATAACGAATCATACAATTTCATTTCAAGTGCCAAAATTTTTTCTTCAGCACCCATTATTTTTTGTTCGTATTCTTTTAATTCTGGCGTAATATACCGTTCAGCATTTGCTAAGGTTTGTTTGCGAATCCAGGTTTCGGGCACTTTTGATTTGTGTGTGTTTGTCACTTCTAAATAATAACCAAACACATTATTAAACGAAATTTTCAACGATGGAATACCCGTTGTTTCACTTTCACGTTGTTGAATTTGCAATAAATATTCTTTACCATTGAATGCAATTTTTCTTAAATCATCTAGCTCTTCTAAAATTCCTTCTTGAATTAAACCACCTTTATTTGCCAATGCTGGTGGATTTTCAATAATTGTATTGAGGATTTTTTCTTTAATCGAATGACATGGATTTAATTGCTCTGCAATGCGTTTCGTCCATTCATCGGTAGTCGTTAAAATAATTTGTTTAATATCATCTACACATTTTAAGCCTTTTGATAATTGCAATACTTCACGTGGTGAAATTTTCTTCAATGGTAGTTTTGCCACCATGCGTTCCATATCACCTACTTGTTTGATAAGCTGCATTAGTTGTTTGGCAATGTCTTGTTCTTTTATAAAATATTCAACGGTATTTAATCGTTGATTAATTTTTTGTTCTTCTTGCAAAGGAAATAACAACCAACGTTTAATCATACGAGAACCCATGGGCGAAACCGTATTGTCTAATACTTTCAATAAGGTATTTCCATTTTCACGATTGCTATCTAGTAATTCTAAATTCTGAATTGTGAATCTGTCCATCCACAAAAAATCATTTCTGGTAATTCGAGCAATCGATGTGATATGGTTGAGTTGTTGATGTTCAGTATCTTTTAAATAATGAATAATCGCACCAGCAGCAATTACAGCCAATGGAATATCTGTTATTCCAAAACCTTTTAATGAAATGGTTTGAAAATGTTGCAGCAATACATCATTGCTATATTGCTCACTGTAAATCCATTCGTCTAATTGATAAGTATAATATTTATTGCCAAAATGTTCTTGAAAAAATTTGTTTTTATGCTTCTGAAAAATGACTTCGCTCGGTCTGAAACTTTGCAATAATTTATCAATGTATTCTGTATTTCCTTCGGTGCAAAAAAACTCTCCGGTCGAAATATCTACAAAAGCAATTCCATGATTTTCATCATGAATATAAACCGATGCCAAAAAATTATTGAAATTATTATCCAACAATTTATCATTGGTAGCGGTTCCTGGCGTTACTAATTCTGTCACACCTCGCTTCACAATTCCCTTTGCCAATTTAGGATCTTCCAATTGATCACACACTGCTACCCGATAACCCGCTTTCACTAATTTATGCAAATAGGTATCCATGCTGTGATGGGGAAAGCCAGCCAACTCTTGCGAATTAGCCTGACCATTATTGCGTTTGGTGAGGGTGATACCCAATACTTGAGAAGCAATAACAGCATCTTGCCCAAAGGTTTCATAAAAATCACCTACTCTAAAAAGCAACACGGCATCAGGGTATTTTGCCTTGATCGCATTATGCTGTTGCATTAAAGGAGAAACCGAATCTTTTGCTTTTGCCATGATAGGCGAAAATACAAATTTTGAAAGGAATAGTTTTTAAAAATTATGCCCATTTATTTTTTTATAATATAGTCTTTTACTTTAATTATCAATATAGAATTTATTAAAACAAAAAACCGAAACTAGGAACTTAGGATTATTTTTATTTGTGTTTAAACCAACAATCGGTTCGTTGGTTTTCATATTCTTTAAAAACGGTATTTACTGGCTTTCCATGGATGATATGATCATTGAAATATGTTCGGGCAATGTAATTAAATCCACCCATATCTCCTGTATATGCTGTTGAATTATTGGCATTGTATAGCCGATGCAATTGACTTAATTTTTCTATGAAATTTTTCATAACAGAGATTTCTCCGCCTATAATCCCACAGTTTAATAAAGTTGATTGGCTATATTTTTTTTCAAACTGCTCAAAATTCAATATGTTATTTCTTAAATGGGTACAATGATTTTGCATCCAATCATTGGCTAATATTTTGGGTTCGTCGCCACAAAATAGATGTTGTGGATGATTTTTAAATAACAAATCGTCAAAAGGATTTTTGAGCATAACCACATCCGACACATCTGTTAAAAAAAGGGATTGAATTTCGTGAGCATCATTATTCAAAAAATCGTGGTAAACCATGTACCTGAAAACATTTGGATTAAAACGTTTGTCATATTCTATTTTTTGAAAAGAAATAAACTCATTGCTGTATTGCTTGCAGGTTGCATTTGAAAAATGATTGTGAAAGACAATGCCATGTATTTGATGCTGGATTAATGAATCTGCCCATGGCTTTATAATAGCGTAATCATCATCATGTAAAACTTCATTTCTATTTACATCATATACTCCTGTGATGTGACAGGCAAGCACCACATGTTGTTTTTTAAACCACATTACAACGTCGATTCTTTTAGCTCCACAAAATGTTGTTTTTTAATTACAGAACAAATGCTATTGGGCATATTTCTGTAATAAATATAGGTTCTTAAATTTACTTTTTTTACATTATATATTTCAGATGCCGCTTCGTAAAAATGACTGTCTGCAGCATATTTTTCATGAAAAGGGATGTTCATAAATACTTCTTTTTTACCAAATAAAGTGGCAAACAAAATGCAATCATCTACATGAATACAAAGCTGATTATTTTCCATATCGGTTACATAATAATCTTCTTCATGATCTACTACGGTTTCGGTGGTAGAGGCGATGAGGTCAAAATCTGTAATGGCTTCTAAACAAGCAGCTAAATGATTCGGTTTATATTCATCATCGGCATCTAAGATCGTAATATATTGAGCGGTGCTATTTAAAACACCTCGATTAATGGATTTAGATTGGCCTCTGTTAAAATGACGGATGTACGT
>CANGUS010000024.1 GCA_947457085.1 Bacteroidota bacterium | reverse complement strand
ATGGTAAAAAATATATTTCTAAAAATGGCTTGTTGGATTTACTAGAAAGAAAAACCAATCCAGATGATTTACGTTATCCAATCGTTCAATTGAAAGGAGATGATGTAGATATTGCTTTTTCACACACCGGTGATTATGGGGAAGAAATTTATTCGTTTGTAAATGGTCAACATACCACACAAGGGGGTACACATCAGCAAGCATTTAGAGAAGCTTTTGTAAAAACAATTAGAGACTACTATAAAAAAGATTATGACGCCAGCGATATTCGTCAAAGTATTGTTGCAGCCGTGAGTGTAAGGGTAGTGGAGCCTGTTTTTGAAAGTCAAACAAAAACAAAATTAGGAAGCATCAATATGGATGTGAAAGGGCCAACTGTGAAAGCTTTCATGATGGATTTTTTAACGAAAGAATTAGATAATTTTTTACATAGAAATCCAACAGTAGCCGAGTCATTAAAAAAGAGAATTGAACAAAGTGAACATGAGCGTAAAGAGTTAAGTGGCATTAAAAAGATTGCCAATGAACGTGCTAAAAAAGCAAATTTGCACAATCGAAAATTAAGGGATTGCAAGGTGCATTTTGATGAAGTATACGAGGGGAAAAACAAAATAGAAATGGATATCAAGCGCTTAGAATCTACGTTGTTTATTACCGAAGGAGATTCTGCGAGTGGTTCTATTACCAAATCAAGAAATGTGGCTACCCAAGCCGTATTTAGTTTAAAAGGGAAACCGTTGAACTGTTATGGCATGAGTAAAAAAATTGTGTATGAAAATGAAGAAATGAATTTATTGCAACATGCCATGAATATTGAACAAGGTATCGAAGGTTTGCGTTATAACAATATTGTCATCGCAACTGATGCTGATGTGGATGGTATGCACATTCGTTTGTTGATAATGACTTTCTTTTTGCAATTCTTCCCAGATTTAGTGCGCAATGGGCATGTATATATTTTAGAGACCCCTCTTTTTAGAGTAAGGGATAAAAAAGAAACCATTTATTGCTACAGTGAAACTGAAAAGCAATTGGCTGTACAAAAATTATCGGGCAAACCTGAAATTACTCGATTTAAAGGGTTGGGTGAAATTTCGCCTAATGAATTTGCTGGCTTTATTGGTGATGATATGCGTAAAGAGCCTGTATTATTAGGTGCTGAAGCACACATTCAAAAATTACTCGAGTATTATATGGGTAAAAACACCATGCAACGACAAGAGTTTATCATTAATAATTTGAGGATAGAATCTGATGCCGTTGAACAAATTTTAAATTAGAAAAAAAACATTTACCATTAATCATTAAATAGTAAAACTGATGATACATATATTAGTTGGTCAAGAAGCTGCAAAAAATTTAGAAGAGGCTTTTGCTTTGGATGAAAATTTAATAGGAGAAATAGTCGTTTTAAAAGACACTTTAGGTATTGGCCCTATTCATCCCAATGAGGATGAAAAGTTTATTGGTATCAGAACTGCTTTTTGGAAAGAACTAGATGCTAGTTTTCCTGAAGAGGAGCAAGTATTGGATGAGAATACGATTAAATTATTAGCCGTAAGAGCTCAGCGAGAAGAAGAGCCGTTGTGCTTTTGGATGTCTCCATGTGTAACGGATGTGTGTGCTTATTTTTGGCTACTTACTCATTTAAAACAATTTCCTGCTATGTTGCATACCATTAATATTATTGGCTTGCCGTTTCTCAATGAAAAAGGACAATTGTTTTATCCAACTAATTTTTCACAAATACCCGCAAAAGAATTTTTAAAAACAAAACGATTGTTGAAAGAAGTTACGCCTGCTGAATATGAAGTGGAATGCGATGAATGGGCTCGTTTGCAACAGGAAAATGCTTGGGTAAGAACCTACGAAGGAGGCAAGAAAATTGTATCTAAAGATGTTGCCTATTTTGATACATTAATCAAAAATTCTTTGACTAATGAGTTTCAGAAGGCAAACAAAGTAGTGAATGAAACCATGAAAAAAATAACTCAATCGGTGAGTCATTTATTTATTGAGTGGCGCATTAAAGAATTAATTAAGGCCAATTCGATTGTCATCAATGGAGAAATAGGAAAATCATTTAAAGATTTTGAAATTAAAAAAGTAGGCGAATCAGTAGCCGAAAACAATCAAACTTCTTTGGATGTTTAATTTTTAAGAATCTTTTTAATTACTTTCTGATTCTCTATTTCTATTTCTAAAAAATAAATACCTTTCGAAATAGTACCTAATGAATAGGTATAATTGGAAGTGGTTTGTATTTTATTTGATGCAATTTTTCTACCCATCATATCATACAAATTCAATAAAGCCATTTTATTCAACACTTCCTCTTTGAATACTATTTGTAATTGCTCTGAGCAAGGATTGGGAAAAATCGCAATAGTGTTTTGATTGTATTCAACTGAATGAACTGTATTCGGATTGATGGTTTTCACTTGTTTGCAATAATATAAGCCACCCATTTTGTTTCCAATCACCATTTCATATTTACCATCGCCATCAATATCGGCAACAGCAGGAACCGCTCTGTTAGATGCTTGGATGAATGAGTAGTTTGAATCTAATCTATTGAAAAGCGTATAGTTGTTGATAAAAGAATCATATCGTTCAATATTGCCATCTACATTTCCAATTAATAACACCGTAGAATCTGTATTGTCTATTTTACCAATAAATGGTGCGCTGTAACCAAAAAATTGACCTACACTGCCTGCTTTAATATTTCCGACAGCTGTTGTTTTTAATGCCAACTTAGTTGTTGAGGTAGAGCTGGTATCTTCAAAATAAGCTATTTTGCCTACTTTACTTCCCACGAATAAATCATTTTTCCCATCTTGATTAAAATCTACCACGACTGGCGTGCTGTATTCTCCTGATTTTAAATTGGGTAAGCTGTCTGTTATTTTAACAAATACCGGTTGTACTAAATTGGAAGACGCCGTGTTTTTATATAATGCAATATTTCCTTTTACTCCTCCAAAAATTAAATCATCAATGCCATCGCCCGTAATGTCTCCAAAGGTTGGAAATATGCCTTGGTGATTTTGGGTACTTAAATTTAAAAAGTCGTGGGTGATTAATTGAAATGAGGTGTTGCCTATGGTGGATGTGTTTTTGTAAAAGGCAATTTTTGAAGTCAATATGCCTGTTGCATTATCTAAATAGCCTTCGGTACCTACGAATAAATCTTTTTTGCCATCTTTGTCAAAATCAAAAAAAGTGGGATAACTGTATGAGCCAACATCTATCATTTCGGTAACTAACAATGAATCGTGTGCATATACATAATTAGGAAATCCTGCGCTGCCTGTGTTTTTGTACCATGCAACCGTATTGTAATTAGCTGAGGACATATCATCATTGTGCGAAGTAAATAGTAAATCGTTGTCCCCATCATTGTCAATATCACAATGAAAAGGGGCTGGCCAAGAGGGCATGTATAATTTATGCCCTGTTATATTGTAATTGGTATCTTGTGCATTAATGATGTTGTTGCCATTATTAAATAAAAGTTGCGCATCATTAAATGAAATATTGCCACCCATCAAATCCAAATCCCCATCGCCATCAATATCTAATTGCAAAATACAATTGCCACTGTGTCGTTTCTTTTTGTTGGATATGAAAGCAGGTGTGCAAAAAGAATTTGTATATACTTCTCTATTAAAGGTTTGAAAAAATTTACCCCAACATTTATCAGCGATTTCCATTTTTAAACTGTCGCAAGGAAGCCCATATTCTACCCGCATGTTTTTGTGCATCACCGTGTAAACGCCTTGTACATCAAAGGCAAGCATGTCTAAATCGCCATCTCCATCTGCATCCTCAATGCTAGGTATATCATTGTTTTGAACATATGCATTGATGGAGTCGTTGGCGGTTATGCGGCGCGCCCATACATTTTTATAAAATGTAAATTTCAATTCATTGTTTTGATAAAAACCTTTATAAGCAGTTACTCCAAAATTGCCATTGTGAAACAAATCGGGAATGCCATCGCAGTTGTAATCTTTTAATATTAAATAATGGTTGTAGCTTAATTCTATAGGAAAGTTTTTTTCAAATTGGGGCGCATAAACATAGTTTACTTGTCCTACAGTACCTGTATTTAAAAATGTTTTTAGCAATTTGTTATTTTGATCATATAAGATTAAATCTTTTTTACTGTCGTTATTTAAATCCGCATGTTGAATTTGATACGAATTTAAGCCTCCACAAAATGGTGCTGAAATAGCATTGCCATATGTATTTACAACAGCATCATTAAAAATCTCATATACTTTTCCCTGTGATTGAGCATGTGATAAATGAAAGCCAATGACAATTGCAAAAATGGAAAGTAGCGTTGTTTTCATTTTATAAAATTAAGGAATTGTATATTACTAGACGTTAAAAATGATTTTTTAGTTAGCTATTTTGCTATGATTTGTATGGTTTGACGCGTTTTTTGCGTTAAGATCACTTCTCTGTTTTTTAATTCTTCTTCTAAAATAGATGGATTGTAATGCCTTACCGTAAATAAAAACAAATTCTCATTACGCTTTACAGAATAGTTAATGGATAAGTCTTGTAGCAAAGCATCTAGTTTTTCTTTTTGCGAATCTACCAGTGCTACAAAACGAATCGCGGCATGCTGTATTAAATTTATTTTCAATTTGTGTTTATGAAATAATTCATACACATCGCTTAATTTGTCATCCGTAATAAAGGAATAATCTTTAGTTTGAACTTCTAGTAAAGTTTGGTTTTGTTTCAATACTAATATTGGAGGGTAGTTGATTTTTTCTTCTGTATTAAAAATTTTAGTCCCTTCTAAGGTTTTATCTAAAAAGCATTTTACATACAAAGGAATGCTTTTTAAAAATAAGGGCTTAATGGTTTTAGGATGAATCACTTGTGCGCCATAAAAAGCCATTTCAATCACTTCATGATAAGTAATTTCTTTTATAGGAACGGTGTTGGGAAATATTTTTGGATCGCCATTTAATAAGCTCGGCACATCTTTCCAAATTGTAACACTTTTTGCATCGAGCATATTTGCAAAAATAGCTGCCGAATAATCGCTTCCTTCTCTACCCAATGTAACGGTATTGTTTTCATCGGTTGAGCCAATAAATCCTTGCGTGATGATTACATTTTTAGTTTCAAATTCTTTTTCAAAAACAGCTTTGGCAGTGCGCTCGGTTTCATCCCAAAGCACATTGGCATCTCTGTAATTGCTGTCTGTTTTTAAAATATCGCGCACATCTATCCAAGTACTGATAATATTTATTTTTTCTAAATAGGCTTGTAGAATAGACGTAGATAATAATTCGCCGATACTTACAATTTGGTCATAATAATAATCAAATGCCTTGCCCTGGGGCTCGCTAAAAACAAATTCTATTTCGGTGAATAGTTCGGTCAGTTTATTGAAAATAGGGTGGTCGCTTGTGCCCATTAATTCAGTAGCATATTGCTGATGATCTACTATCATTTCATTCAATAAAGATTGGGCTTCTACTATTTCATTCTCAAAATAGGCATGCACAATTTTTTCTAAAGCATTGGTCGTTTTCCCTTTGGCTGAAATGACTACCAATAATTTGTTGTTGGCATAATCCTGAATGATATTAGCCACATTTTTAGCACGTTCAACCGTCTCAATAGAAGCACCTCCAAATTTAAAAACATTCATACTCTATAATTGAATTGCGAAAATAGGCTGAATGTATGGATTCCTAAAATATTGTATTCACAAATATTAGCCCTCAAGTGGCGTAAAGTAGGGTGCTGCATCTTGTTAAATAAAAATCCCTCTTACCAAGAGGGATTTTAAATTACAATTGAAAAACAATCTTTTTATACAGTGCTGTTTGAATTATTGTTGCCTCCTCCTGTATTAGGGAAAAATTGTTTTAACTCATCTACCTTAGTATCATAGCCCAAGCCAGGCATTGTGCCCATTTTGTATTTTGAATAATCATAGTCTAGCAATGCATTTTGATAATTGTCGTAATCATGCATTCGTTTTGTTTCTTCACATGATTTGGCTAGGCTAGTCATTCGAGTCATTGTGGCTTCTAAAAATTTTCGATCATTGTAATCAGCATTAAATTCTACCCAATCTACATCAGGACTTTTTAAGCTTGGTTGATTGTTTTGGTAATCAAACACTTTGTTGACTAACAATTTGTTGGCTTCATTAATGGAGCCATAGCGTTGGTTCTCGTCTGGGTCTAAATTTTGAAGCTTGGGTTGTAAAATGCTTTCAATTTGCCCCATTAATGTACTGATTTGTGTTTGCTCTGCGGCAGTAAAATGTTTTTGAATAATGTCTTGTGATGGCTTGATTTGTAGGTTTAAGTGGTTTATAATAATTTTTTCAATTACTAAATTATGCATCTTCAATAATAAAACAAAATAATCATAAACATTTTATGTTAATTTTAAGAAACCTAAAAATATAGGTTCTGATACTCAAATGCTTAGGTTTTTCAACCCTAATTTTTAACAATGGAACCTAAAAGTTTAGGTTTATTAACCTAAAATTTTAAGATGCAACCAACAAAAATTTAGGTAGGTAATCCTAAAAGTTTAGGCTAAGCAATATAAATTTTTATGCAGGCAGCCTAAAAATTTAGACCTTATAACGTAAATGTTTGCCCTTTTCATCAAACCGCTTCCTCAATTAAGAATAGAGTGCTGTCATTTACTGTGTATTTATCTGTGATTCAAGGAGCTGATATAAAATAGAAATCAATTGTCAATATCTGTGTATTAAAAAAATATCATATCATTAAACCTGATTTCTCAACTCTCACAACTATACCTTAAATTCGCATTTCAAGTGAATACATCATGGCAAAAAAAATAGACTTAGAATTCAATAAAAACGAAGATGGATTGAAATTGTTAGTGAGCGATATGAAAAAAAAGCTCGCTAAAATTGAAAAAGGTGGTGGCGATAAATCGATGGCCAAGCAACATGAAAAAGGGAAGTTGGGACCGCGTGAGCGCATTCAATTATTGATTGATAAAAATTCTACGTTTGTTGAAATGATGGCCTTTGCTGGTTTCGAAATGTATGAAGAGCATGGGGGTTGCCCTGCAGGTGGAACCGTTGCTGGGGTAGGCTATGTGAAAGGTCGCCAGTGTGTAATTGTGGCAAATGATCAAACGGTAAAAGCCGGTGCTTGGTTTCCTATCACTGGAAAAAAGAATTTGCGTTTGCAAGAAATGTGCATCGAAAATAAATTACCAATTATTTATTTAGTGGATAGTGCCGGGGTGTATTTGCCAATGCAAGACGAGATTTTCCCAGACAAGGAACACTTCGGTCGAATTTTTAGAAACAATGCTCGCATCAGTGGCATGGGGATCACTCAAATTTCGGCAGTATTTGGAAGCTGTGTTGCCGGAGGCGCTTATTTGCCAATTATGAGTGATGAAACCTTAATGGTAGAAGAACATGGTTCTATCTTTTTAGCAGGTCCTTATTTAGCAAAAGCAGCCATAGGAGAAGATGTTGATATTCAAACCTTAGGAGGTGCCAAAACCCATACCGAAATCAGTGGGATTGCGGATTATAAATTCAAAACAGAGAAAGAATGCATCGAGCAAATTCGCAGAATTATTGATAAAATTGGCAAGCCTGAAGATGCTGGTTTCGACAGAGTGAAGCCTGTATTGCCATTAAAAGACATGAAAGAAATTTATGGTTTTGTGTCGCCCGAAAATAACAAGCCTTATGATGTGGTAGATGTAATTGAACGATTGGTGGATAATTCTGAATTTGATCAATTTAAAAAAGACTATGGCAAAACCATTGTATGTGGTTATGCTCGTGTAGATGGTTGGGCTGTGGGCATCGTTGCCAATCAACGCAAGATTGTAAAAAGCGGTAAAAACGAAATGCAATTAGGAGGCGTTATTTACAACGACAGTGCCGACAAAGCCGCTCGTTTTATTATGAATTGCAATCAAAAGAAAATTCCATTGGTGTTTTTACAAGATGTCACTGGCTTTATGGTAGGGAGTCGCAGCGAACACAGTGGAATTATTAAAGACGGAGCTAAATTGGTGAATGCCGTATCGAATTCGGTTGTTCCAAAAATTACGATTATCATTGGTAATTCTTATGGCGCAGGAAACTATGCCATGTGTGGTAAAGCCTATGACCCTCGATTTATTTATGCATGGCCAAATGCTAAAATTGCGGTAATGGGTGGCGAACAAGCTGCGAAAGTATTGTTGCAAATTCAAGTAGCATCCTTGAAAGCAAAAGGGGAAATTATTACTCCCGAAGTGGAAAAAGAAATGCTCGATAAAATCATTGCTCAATATAATAAACAAACCACCTCATATTATGCAGCCGCTCGTTTGTGGGTAGATGCCATCATTGATCCTATTGAGACAAGAACAGTTATTTCAGAAGGCATCAAAGCAGCCAATCATGCTCCGATTGAAAAAGAAATGAATGTGGGTGTGTTTCAAGTATAATAAACGATTTTCGAAGTAGGATATTCGATAAGAGAAAAATAATATTTAACTCCATGCATTTTTGCATGGAGTTTTTTTATAGGGGTTGCTATAATTTCTTTGTGCTTATAAATCTAAATGATCGTTGACTAAAACAAGGTGAGGATTTCGTTTACTTTCACTGCATTTAATGCAAGGTCGCATTTTGCAAAGTCTTGGTAATTTTTGCCATTCAGCCAGTCCTGTTCATTTTGTGGCGTTAAAATTACAGGCATCCGTTTTTTGGTGTTGTGAATTTCACTCATGAGTGGGTTGGCTTCTGTTGTTACCATCGAATAAGTATTAATTATTTCTCCTGTACTAGGGTTTACCCATTCGCTCCAAATACCAGCAAAGGCAAATGCATCTTGATTGGGCAGGGTAATATGATATTGTTGTTTTGTTTTCCCTTTTTTATCGAGCCATTGCCATTCCATAAACCCATCGGCTACAATTAAACAACGTTGTTGAATGCTATTTTTAAAAGAAGGTTTTTCGTCTAAGGTTTCAATTTTTGCATTGAGGGTATATTGCTGAATAGATTTTTCTTTGCTCCAATTAGGAATCAATCCCCATTGAAAAAGCGCCATTTTATTTTTGTTTTTTGAAGAGATAACAGGCGTATGGGGAAAGGTAAATCCATTAAATAATTCGCCCGAAATATCCAATGATTCATTTACATCAACTTTAAATCGTTCTGCTAATTCTTTTTTTGATTTCTTTTGTGTAGTATGGTAGCACATTGACTGCAATTTACTTTTTCAATTCCAAAATCCAAACAAATCTTAACCCATGCAAGACTGTGTTCATATCCAAAAATCCTGACAACACACAACCGACTACCGACATCATTTCTTATATTTGCGCCATGTCAGAAAAAAAAGTAATCCTTGATTCAGGAATAGAAATTAAACCTTTATATACAGCGGCGAATATTGAACAAGAAATGCCTGGGCAATTTCCTTATACACGAGGTGTGCACGAAGGAATGTATACCGCTAAGCCTTGGACGATGCGTCAGTATGCAGGATTTAGTACCGCTGAAGCAAGCAATGAGCGCTACCATTTCTTATTAAACAATGGCGTAAATGGATTGAGTGTTGCTTTTGATTTGCCAACACAAATTGGTTATGACAGTGATGATGCGATGGCCAATGGGGAAGTTGGAAAAGTAGGTGTTGCGGTGGATACCATCGAAGATATGGAACGTTTGTTTAAAGGTATCAACCTAGAAACCGTAAGTACCTCTATGACGATCAACGCTTCGGGTTTTATTTTATTGGCCTTATATATTGCCTTGGCAAAACGTCAAGGAGCTGATATTAAAAAGATTTCTGGTACTATTCAAAATGATATTTTAAAAGAATATGCGGCACGAGGCACTTACATTTATCCTCCCAAACCCAGCATGAGAATCATTACGGATATTTTTGAATATTGCAGTAAAGAAGTGCCAAAATGGAATACCATTTCTATTAGTGGATATCATATTCGCGAAGCTGGAAGTACAGCTGTGCAAGAGTTAGCCTTTACATTGTCTAATGGAAAAGCCTATTTAAAAGCAGCCATCGAAAAAGGATTAGATATTAATGTATTTGCAAAACGTTTGTCGTTTTTCTTCAATGCACACAATCACTTATTTGAGGAAGTTGCTAAGTTTAGAGCGGCTCGACGCATTTGGGCAAACATTACAAAAGAATTAGGGGCAACCAATCCGGATGCACAAAAATTACGATTTCATACACAAACCGGGGGAAGTACATTAACGGCCCAACAACCCATGAACAATATTGTTCGGGTAACCATTCAAACCTTGGCCGCTACCTTAGGAGGAACTCAAAGTTTGCATACCAATGGTTTTGATGAAGCCTTGAGTTTGCCTACCGAGCAAGCCGCAGGAATTGCTTTGAGAACACAACAAATTGTTGCCGAAGAAAGTGGTATTTGCGATACGGTAGATCCATTCGCTGGAAGTTATTATGTAGAAACTTTGACGAATGAAGTAGAAGCGGAAGCATTGAAATTAATAGAAAAAATTGACGTGATGGGTGGTGCTGTAAGTGCCATTGAGCAAGGATTTATTCAAGAGCAAATTGCGAATTCGAGTTATAAATATACACAAGCCATTGAGCGCAATGAAAAGATCATTGTAGGAGTTAATAAATATGTTTCCAATGATGGAATCAAAATTCCTATTATGAAAATTGATGATTCGATTCAACAAACACAAATTGAACAACTAACAAAATTCAAAGCCAATAGAAATCAAGAAGAGGTTAAACAAAAATTAGATAAAATTGTTGCGGTAGCCAATTCATCAGAGAACTTAATGCCATCAGTAATTGAAGCTGTAGAAGCACATTGTACCTTAGGTGAAATTGCCAATGTATTAAGAGGAATTTGGGGGGAGTATAAATAATGATTCATTGTAAATTATTAATGGTTAGTTCATTTTATTTGTGGAATATTAGTCTTCTGTGGTTAAATGGTTGGTTCAACGATGGTCGATTGATTGAATGAAAAGTAGTTGTATAAAAAAGAATCTTTATTTTTGTCAAATCAATGAATACAAACAGCAGCTCAAAAAGTTTAGAGGAAGTACATGCCAGTGTGGATGTGACTACAAACAAAAGTTTGTGGAAACGCATTTTGGCATTCTTTGGCCCAGCCTATTTGGTTGCTGTTGGTTATATGGATCCTGGAAATTGGGCAACCGATATTGAAGGTGGTAGTCGATATGGATATGCATTAATATGGGTGTTGGTAATGAGTAACATCATGGCGATAGTATTGCAATCTTTGTGCGCGCGATTAGGCATAGTTTATAAAAAAGATTTGGCGCAAGTTAATCGAGAAACATATCCTCCGGTCATCAATTTTTGTTTGTATGTATTGGCTGAAATTGCGATTGCAGCAACCGATTTGGCTGAAATAATAGGGATGGCTATTGGATTGAATTTGTTATTTGGATTGCCTTTGATTTGGGGGGTAACCATCACTATTTTTGATACCTTCTTATTGCTCTACCTGCAAAAATTAGGCATTCGTAAAATGGAAGCTTTCATCATTACATTAATTGCCATTATTTTTATTTCATTTGGTATCGAACTGTTTTTAGTGAAACCTTCTGTCAGCGAAATATTTTCAGGATTAAAACCTTCTTTACCTGATAGCAATGCCTTGTATATTGCTATTGGAATTATAGGCGCCACGGTGATGCCACACAATTTGTATTTACACTCCGCTTTGGTGCAAACCAGAAATATTGGTGATGATGAAACCTCAAAACGCAAAGCCATCAAATGGAATTTTATTGACAGTACGATTGCATTGAATTTAGCATTGTTTGTGAATGCGGCCATTTTAATTTTAGCGGCAACCGTCTTTCATAAAACAGGCAGAACGGATATCAATAGCATAGAAACGGCACATGAATTATTGTCGCCATTGGTAGGGAGTATTGCACCCATATTATTTGCGATTGCCTTAATTGCAGCCGGACAAAGCAGTACGGTTACAGGCACGCTGGCCGGACAAATTGTAATGGAAGGTTATTTGCAAATACGCATGAACCCTTGGTTGCGACGTGTTATTACAAGAGCAGTGGCCGTTGTTCCTGCTTACATTACGATTCTATTTGCAGGCGAAAATAAAATGACCGAATTGTTGATATTTAGTCAAGTCGTATTGAGTTTGCAATTGGCATTTGCAATCATTCCATTAATTTTTGCGGTAAGCAATAAACATAAAATGAAGCAATTTGTTATTAAGCCATGGCTTATTGTTCTATCTGTTTTAATTACCAGTGTGATATTGTATTTGAATTTTAAAATGTTGATGAGCAAAGCAAATGAGTTATTGCAATCAACTGCCAATCATTGGGTTCATCTAAGCATTTATATTGGATTGGTATTTTTTGCTATCTTATTACTGATAACCATTTTATATCCTTTTATTTCTAAAAAGAAGGAAGCCCGAATCAGCAGTATTCACAAGCAACTGTCGTTCAATGAAGTTGAAATTAAAATGTATAACAAAATTTCGATTGCGTTGGATTTTAGTGAAACCGATAATGTAATAATTTCCAATGCATTGAAATATTTAAACCAGGGGGCAGAGCTGATATTAATTCATGTGATAGAAAGTGCAGGGGCAAAAATTTTAGGACAGAATATTAATGATGGAGAAGCGCAACATGATAAAGAGCAGCTGGAAGTTTATTGCCGACAATTATTAGAAAAAGGATATCGTGTAAGCTTTGAATTAGGCTTTCGAAATAGGACGAAAGAAATAACAAGAATATGCAAAGAGAAAAATGCTGATTTATTGATTTTAGGAGCGCATGGGCATAAAGGATTTTTTGATTTGCTTTACGGACATACAATAGAAAGTGTTCGACATGCGGTTCAAATTCCTGTGTTAATAGTAAAATAAATTCATTTATCTTTATCTACTTGAAATTGTCATTTGAAACTGTACATGTTTTGATTGGCTAAAATCTACTAACTTATTTATTTAATTTAAAAATCACCGACATGAAAAACAACATCCAAACAGAAATTGATGCTGCATTTTTGTATAAAAAATTAGCTGAAAAGGAAGAAGATCAAGCCGTTGCAGAAATCTTCTTTCAAATGCATGAAATAGAGCATTCTCATGCAGCCGCATTTGCACAAAAACAAAATTTGTCATTAGATCGTTTAACCCCTTCTTGGAGAGCCAAAAGTT
>CANGUS010000023.1 GCA_947457085.1 Bacteroidota bacterium | reverse complement strand
AATTATAGTTTGTAATTTAACAAATGACTTATCAAGAAACATTAGAGTATCTTTTTGCAAAGCTTCCCATGTTCAGCAGAATTGGAGCAGCTGCATACAAAGAAGATTTAACCAATACTATTTTATTGTGTGATGCTTTGCGAAATCCACAATCAAAACTAAATTGTATTCATATTGCAGGAACGAATGGCAAAGGAAGTACAAGCCACATGTTGGCTGCAATTTTACAATCTGCCGGATACAAAACTGGACTTTACACCTCACCACATTTAAAAGATTTTAGAGAACGAATAAAGATTAATGGAAAAGTTTGTGAGGAACAATTTGTCATTGATTTCACAAAAAAAATTCAACCATTAATTGAAAGTATTAAACCTTCTTTTTTTGAGATAACAGTCGCAATGGCATTCGAATACTTCGCTGAACAAAAAGTTGATATTGCTGTAATTGAAACAGGTCTTGGTGGCAGATTAGACAGCACTAATATTATCACTCCACTCCTTTCAATCATTACAAATATTGGATTTGATCACATGGCAATTTTAGGAAATACGCTTCCAAAAATTGCTTATGAAAAAGCAGGTATTATCAAACAAAAAGTACCGGTTGTTATTGGAGAATCTTTTGCTGAAACCAAGAATGTTTTTATAGAAAAAAGTAAGCTTGAACAATCCTCTATTTACTTTGCTCAGGAAAATAAAAAAGTAACTACTATTAATTACACACACCATCAACTGCAAGTAACAATTGAAGATATTTTTTCAAATAAAAGTGATGATTTTATTTTGGATTTAACCGGAATTTATCAAACAAAAAATCTTTGTACCGTTCTTGAAAGTGTACATCAGTTACAAAATCAAGGCTTCGAAATTTCAAATGAACAATTGAAATTTGCTTTGAAAAACACAAAAAAACTTACCGGATTACATGGCAGATGGGAGTTGTTACAAAACAATCCCACCTTAATTGCGGATGTTGGCCATAATGAAGATGGCATCAGACAAATGTTACAGCAACTACAAATTACACAATACAATCAGTTGCACATTATTATTGGCATGGTAAAGGATAAAGAGATTAATCAGGTGCTTTCTTTATTACCAAAAAATGCAACGTACTATTTTACCAAAGCCCAAATACCTAGAGCCATAGACGAAGTTACTTTACAAGATTTAGCAAAACAACAACATCTCAGAGGCAATACTTATAGCAGTGTAAATGAAGCCATTAATATCGCCCTGCAAAATGCATCAGTAAGTGATTTAATCATCGTTTGTGGAAGTGTTTTTTTGGTTGGTGAAATTGATATGCTTTTAGTAAATGAATCAACCATTAGCTGATAAGCTACCTCACCCATTATCTTTGCAGCATGAATGAAGATGTTGAAATAGAAAATATTGCTGAAGATGTTTATGAACGAAGGACATTTATTATAGACAAAGGACAAGAGCCTTTACGAATTGATAAATGGTTACAAATAAGAATTGAAGGTGCTACAAGAAACAAAATTCAGAAGGGAATTGACAGTGGATTTGTAACTGTCAACAATAAAAATATAAAAAGCAATTACAAAGTAAAACCAGGTGATGAAATTCTGGTGATGACTTTTGTAAATCCTGAATATTCTGAATTAAAGGCAGAAAATATTCCACTGAATATTGTGTATGAGGATGCAGATGTTTTGGTTTTGAACAAGCCTCCAAATATGGTTGTTCACCCAGGAATTGGAAATTTCAGAGGCACTTTATTAAACGGTGTTGCATATCATTTATTACAACAAAATCCCAATTTGAATGATGATGAATTACCCCGTTTTGGTTTGGTTCATCGCATTGATAAAAATACTACAGGATTAATTGTTTATGCAAAAACAGGAGAAGCCGCAGCGCATCTTGCGAAACAATTTTTTAATCATACCGTGCAAAGAAAATATGTAGCGTTGGTTTGGGGTGATGTTAAAGATGATAATGGACTTGTAAATGCACATATTGCCCGCCACCAACAATTCAGAAAAATGTTTACTGCTTACCCAGAAGGAGATATAGGAAAACATGCTATTACACATTACTCAGTGCTTGAAAGGATGAATTATGTAACCCTTGTAGAATGCGTATTAGAGACCGGCAGAACGCACCAAATCAGGGTACACATGAAACACTTGGGGCATACATTATTTAACGATTGGGAATATGGTGGCGACCGAATTTTAAAAGGAACTATTTACACCAAATACAAACAGTTTGTAGATAACTGTTTTACAATTTGTCCACGATGTGCATTACATGCCAAAACATTAGGCTTTATGCATCCACGCACCAATGAATTTATGTTTTTTGAGGCTCCTGTTCCAAATGACATGGAACAAGTAATTGAGAAGTGGAGAAGGTATGTTGGTAATGTAAAACTGGATGAGGAATAGATTAATATTTTTTTACAACCTCATTCTAAACAAATAACTATTAAAATTATCAATTCAAAAATTCTTAGTATGAATCATAAAATCGTAATACATTAAAAGAAAGAAAAAAATACCATAACTAAAAATAAACATGCCATTAGAAATGATAAGAATCATATTTTAATGGCATTAATTTTGTAACTGCACTCAAAATTTATTTGAATAATTCAATTTAATGTGTAAAAAATACATTTTAAATCAAATACCTTAATATTGCGTTAGATTGACCAATAAAAACCCAATTATGAATTTTAGAAATTATCAGGTTCCTTATCAAGTAAATCCTAATTATGCTACAAAGGCAGCTTACTTTTCAATGGAGTTTGCAATACATCAACCTTTAAAAATATACAGTGGCGGCTTAGGATTTTTGGCTGGCTCACATTTAAGAAGTGCTTATGAGCTAAAACAAAATATGATCGGAATTGGCATCTTGTGGAAATATGGATATTATGATCAAACAAGAAACCAGGATCAAACATTGCAACCTGCTTGGATGGAAAAAACCAATCATTTTCTAGAAGATACTGATATTAAATTTCAGATATTAATACATGACCATCCTGTATGGATTAAGGCCTGGTATTTAAAACCAACAACTTTCAACAGCGCTCCCTTGTTTTTATTAAGCACTGATTTACCAGAAAACGATTATGTATCACAAACAATTACTCATCGCTTATATGATGCAAATGTGAGTACCAAAGTTGCTCAATTTATTTTATTGGGAGTTGGCGGCGCAAAATTAATTGATGAGCTAGGATTCAATCCCGATGTTTATCATCTCAATGAAGCACATGGAATTTCTGCTGCATTTTATTTATTGAATAAATATAAAAGTGTAGAAAAAGTAAAAGAACATTTAGTATTTACAACACATACTCCCGAAGAAGCCGGCAACGAAAAACATGATATTTATTTATGTCACAAAATGAGCTATTTCTGTGGCTTAAGTATTGATGAAGTAAGAAAATTAACTGGCTTGCATGATGATCAATTCAACCATTCATTAGTAGCATTGAGATTTGCGAGAAAGGCAAATGGGGTATCGCAATTACATGGTGTTGTAAGCAATGAAATGTGGAAACATTATGAAGGTATTTGCCCAATTACTGCAATCACAAATGCACAAAACTATACATACTGGGCTGATGAACCTTTATACCGTCATGCAGATGGCAACAATGATGAAGGGATTGATGACAGAAAATGGTATTTAAAACGCAGGGCATTTGAAACTGTAGCAGATCAAACAGGAAAAATATTTGACCCCAATGTGTTAACTATTGTTTGGGCAAGAAGATTTGCTGGCTATAAGAGAGCTGATATGCTTACTTATGATATGACTCGTTTTGAAAAAATGCTTAATAATCTAAAATACCCTGTACAAATCATTTGGGCCGGAAAGCCTTATCCTGTAGACTATCCTGCAATTACACAATTCAATGAATTGGTTCATTTAAGTAAGAAATATAAAAATGTTTCTGTATTGGTTGGTTACGAATTATTATTGAGCAGAAGATTAAAACAAGCTGCAGATATTTGGCTAAACAATCCTCGTGTACCTCGTGAAGCAAGTGGTACAAGTGGTATGACTGCTGCTATGAATGGAGCAATCAATTTTAGTACAGATGATGGGTGGATACCAGAATTTGTGAAGCATGGGGAAAATGGATTTGTAATTCCAAAAGCTGATTATGCAAACATGAATACACATCAGCAAGACGAATACGATTTGAATAAAGCATACGAAATTTTAGAGAATGAAATCATACCAATGTATTATGAAAATAAAGATGCCTGGAGGCAAATTGTGAAAAATGGTATGAAAGATGTACGATATCAATTTGATAGTAATAGAATGGCTCATGAATATTACGAAATCATGTACAAGAAATAATAATTCTTCAGATTTTGTCTATCAAATTTATTTCATCAATAAAAAAGAGTGAAGTCTCTGCTTCACTCTTTTTATGTGTGGAGATTAGCGGGGTCGAACCGCTGACCTCTTGCATGCCATGCAAGCTGGTTATGCCAAATATTCCCAGTGTTTACAATGCTTTTAACCTCTTTTCAAATTACATCTGGCCCAAGTCTGGCCCAAAAGTTTTAACTACAATACAATTATAAAGCATTTAGTTTAGATTTTACCAACTTTTCGAAATAGTGTCAAGTGGCAAAAAGACTTGTAATAGAGCAAATATTCATCTTATGCATGACTTACTAGGGGTGCAAATTTGCCCTATAAACATAGTAACTATATAATATAGTGGTATGATAAGGGTGCAAATTTGAGCTACCACAAAATTTAAACCTCATGAAAGCTTAAACTCTTGTGATTATTTTTAAATAGCTACTGTAAGAAAAGCAATTATCAGTAAAATCAATAGCAATATTGCGAGATAATTTGGCTCTTTGTAGTCTGGTGGGATTTTAGACTTAATTACAGTCTGGAATTATCAATGTTCTCTTAATTCATTATCATATTGCCACTTGCCTGTATTAAGGCTTTTAGAAATCTCTTCTGGAAATAAGCAATCCATAGAGGTGCTGTCTGGGAAAAAAGCACTGTACATAGGACGACCATCATCTGTTGTATCTGTGAAAACTATGAGAATTGGCTCAGTATCTCTTTTGATATTATGTACAAGTGATTGCCCTGGGTTGTTTGTTGTTTTTACTTTTGGTCTTAGTAAAAAATAAAAATTTAAAACTAAACTACTCATAATGATTAATATAATCGCAATTCCAAAGATTGGGCGACTAGAAGGGGCTGGAGTGTAAAACTTTGGATTATTTGAATTTTCCATTTTCATTTTTTAAATCTATTTTAAATTTTCACCAATAATAAATTGTTCTTCTTGCAACACCCATTGGTATAAATGGTGAATTTCTCTTAGTATCTTTTAAAAGATATGTTCTATTAATCCAATTACCCTTTTCATCATACTGATAAAGATATTTACAAATGTATAAATATGGGAATACTCCATTTATGTTATCTCTTTTGATTTCAAGAATTACATTCTTCATATTGTCATAAGTGTAATAAGTTGTAATTGTACCATCACTTGATAATTCCATTTCATTCTTAGGGTATGGCTTATATTTGTCTGTACTGTATTCAAAAAATGAACTTGAAAGTGATCTTCTTAATCCTTTTTCATCTTGAATATTAGTCTCCAAATGATTCCCATTATCATCATACTTGGAATAATAGATTGATTTAACACCTGAATTATTATAATAAATGTGCTTAATAATGAATCCATCATGATCAAAGTAAATATCTTGATTGCCTTCTAAAAGATGGTTTTCGTTGTTTGGGCAGTCATTGCTCCCATTCTCGTATATGGAAGTGTTAGCCAAGTCAGTTGAGACATGCATCATCCCATCCACCATATCTGCCTTATAATGTCTCTCTTCAAGTTTTTTGACATTACCCTTTAATCCCATACTAAATGCATCAGCTTTTAAATTCAAGCTTCGTTTATTAGGCATTACAATATCGCTTTCATCAGTTATCCAGCTTACGACTGGAGCTGTCGTAAGACTTGAATCCACTTCAATATCAGTTACGCTAGTTTCATTTGATTGATTACAACTAAAAGAAACAAATACTGTAAGCACAATAAAAAATAATAAGTAATATTTTTTCATAAAAAAGATATTTAACTACACGTGGGCTATCAACATCTAATTTGTAAATGAATGGAAGTCAAAGCCCAAATGATTTTTTGATACTCAATAAAAGTTACTGCTTCACTACTCCTTGATCTAATATTTTATAGTTTTTATTAGTTTATTATCTTTCCAGGTAGTTATACTGATTATTGTACCATTTTCGTCGTAGTCAGTCGATTCACCATCCAACTTACTATCTTTCCAATTAGTCCTTTGATACATTTTTCCATTCTCAAAGTAATAACACCACTCTCCATCTTGTTTATCATCCTTCCAATTTCCCTCATTCATTAAATTCCCATTCTCGTGATATTTTTTCCATGGTCCATTCTTTTTCCAATCCTTATAATTCCCCTTCATCAATAATTGACCACTCTTATAGTACCACTTCCAAAAACCATCTTTTTCACCTTGTTTATAATTTCCTTCACTTTTTAATTCCCCACTATCATAGTACTCTTTAGTCAAACTATCAGACATACCATTATTAAAATTTTCATCACTAACTATTTTTTCGTTTTCATCATGCTTTTCAAATTTGCATCCTACAATTAACACTAAACTGATAAATAGCAATAGTTTATTCATAATATACATTTATAAACGACACGTGGGCTAACAACAGCTGAATGTATCTGGTGGGAGTCGAAGCCCAAGTATAACAAACAGAGTGTAGCCCACGATTACGTGAACTTTCATCTCTGCCTCTCTTATACTTTAGAATTTTCGACTTTTCCAGATAAAGAAGCAACGATTTAGTTGTATCTATTTCAATGTGTTATGCCTATAGTGTCAATTTTATGGTTAAAAATATTTTTACTAAACAAATATAGCAAATAAATGTCCTTTCTTGTTATCGTACAGAAAGGACTAAACAAACGTTCGACTCCCACTTTTTATAAAAGACCTTCATCAATGAAACTGTAATATTCACCACTAGGTGAAATAATAATGTGGTCTAAAAGTTTGATGTCAAGAAACTTAGAAGCAGACTCAATCTTCTTTGTTATTTCTATATCAGCAGAAGATGGTTGAAGATTACTTGAAGGGTGATTGTGGCATAAGACTATACCTATAGCAGCAACTTTTAATGCTGTAGCCATTATTAATCTTGGGTCAGCTATTGTACCTGTGATACCACCTTTAGAAACCACTTGTACACCTATAATTTTATTAGCTCTGTTTAAATAAGCCACTGTAAACTGCTCTACAAGAGCAATAGTATCCTGTGGGTAAAAGTGTACTAAGTAGTTATATACATCATTGGAACTTTTCACTACAGGATGACTAGCTATCTTGGGTTTATAACTTATTTGTATCTCAGATATTATTTCTTGTTTCATGTTGGTTTAATTTAAAAACCCTCACCACTTTTATATGATGAGGATTGTGGTGAATAAATATTGGCAACAGATAGTTATTATATTATTATAGAACTAAGTGTTGCTGCTAGAACTCCACTGACAGCTTAAATACATAGTATGGCCACCATTTGTTGGCTATCCTGTACAAGAGCAGATACTTATCATGCTGTTGCACCTCTTCTACTACAACCCATGCATCTTTTACTAGTATTGCTGTAGCATGAATTACTTGAACTTTGAATGGTACAAATAGCTGCCTTATAGAACCATAGTTATTGACCACCATAATACTGTTGTTACTGACGTAGTTAATTTTAGGAGGATCCATTTTAGAAGTTTTTTATGATGATGTTAATTAAGATACCAGCAGTCTGTTCTATTTACTACACCCTGCTTTATTTGATCTACTAGATTAGTAGCATTAACTGATTTGTCTAAAAATGAATCAATGTAGGAGGACTTATTACTGCCAGTGAAAAGATTAAATAACTTCCAGAGGTTTATGTTTCCAGCCTTATCTCTACTGAAGCTTTTATCCTTGTAGTAATCTTTAGCTACAACACCAATCTGATTGTCTCCAAATAGTAAAGGAGGAATATTGGTCTTCATTTCATTAGGCATATGTTGATACATACGACACCTACCAATGATGTTTGCAAAATCCTGTTCAGTTATTGAATAATCTGTAAGCTCTCTAAGGTGCTCAATATGTTTATACTGATTGTATCCTTGTATGAGAGACCTTATGCCTACCTTAAGCTGTTCAAGTGAACGTACTTTTAAATCACCAATGTAACCATCACTCCATACACAGAGGTTACAACAGACTTTGTTCTGGAAACCAATAAAGACTTTGAAATGCTGTTCACCCTGGGTTCTTCCATACAGGTTATCTAAACCATAAGATTTTACAGCACCAATAGTTAATGACAACTTGTTACCACCAACATCTTCTTGTATAGTAGGTATTTCTATAATAAACATTTGTCTCTCATAGTAAATGGTTTTTTCCCACTCTTCAAGCTGGTTAACTGGCTTATGAATAGCATCAGGAGTTCTACCCATCACTGCATGAGATACTCTAATATTAGGCTTTAGTATTCTCTCTCCATGAAATACATCTGCCACTATATCTGTAGTACTTTCAATCAGTTCAGCATGACTTATTAAACATTCGTTGGTTGCAGTAAACACTGGTATAATATGCTTTTCTTTTATTTCAGCATGACTACATTGTATAGTGTTAGCCTGTATAAAATTAGAACCAGTACTGGTAGCTTCTTTTTCTACTTTATTGATAACTACAGGATGTATGACATTTGCTGTTTGATAATTAGTGTGTTCCATTTGATGATAGTTTTTGTTTAGATAATTCTTTTGTAACATCTTCATTGATAAGTATTCTTCTTTTCTGCTGCTCAAACTCAGGTTTAAGTACATCTCTACAGGCAGGAAATGCTTTGTACAAGTCCAATAGCTCTGGTATGGTTTTACACTGACTTATTTTATCAGTTATCACATCTACAGAAGTTTCACTATCTGCATTATACCACTGTATGATTTTTCTTCCTACATCAGGTGTGATAACAAATGGTTCTTTGTCTTGTAATAAACCTGTTCTATCTTTTGAACAGAAAGCTTTGTGATTTTGGTCTAGTTCTAAACAGATACTTTGTTCAAACTCAAAGCCATCCCTCATCATTGGAGCCATACCAACCTTCTGTGGTGCTTGTCTACCATTACGTTCAGCTAAGATGTATTCTGTTTTACTTCTTAATGTAGAAATGATATGACAAGGACTGCTTACAATGGTATCAATAAACTTCTGGTATAGTGGTGTCACAGAATTCCATGCTGTAAATGAATTAGGTACTTTCATCTTAGCAGTTTCTTTTTCATGAATTTCTAAACAACCACCTTTCCCACTCCATACATGAGAAGCTGTATCTAATACAATGACTTCCATGCCAGCTGATTCAGCCAACTTGATAGCTTCTATATATTTATCAGGATGAAATGGTGGTTCAAGATTGATAACATTGTATTCTCCTAATGAACTATAGAGTGATGCAGAGAAATGTTCACAATCTATTACACAAAGCTTACTAAAGTCATTACATAATCCATACCCCAGTAAAATTGAGCTGTAGCTTTTCCCACTACCACTAGCTCCTGCAATAGAAATCCTTACTTTAGATTTCTTCTTGGTTGATTTTTCTAATTTCATTTTGTTTTAAATTTTAGATGTTTAAATAAATAAGAAAGGGGCTGATAGAATAAACTACCAAGCCCCTAGGTACAGAAACCCAATGTTCTATGCCATTTGAATTTCTTGTACTTGTGAATGTCCTACTAACTCCATAGAACCTTTAGGTCTGTATGCATAGCTATGTTGTAATAGAAGAACTTCACCTGTACGTTTGTTAACATACTCATAGGGGTCTGTTTCAACTCTTATTACATCACCATCCATTTGTGTACCTACCATCATCTTAGCTATGTTAACATCAAATGTAGAAGGCACCCTACACTTACGTACTGTAGCATAGAATTTACCTGTTGTCTGACTTTGAATTAATTCTAAGCCTCCAGTCAGTTCTAGGCTTATGAATGTTTTACCATCTTTTGTTTCCACTTCGTGGAAGCTGGTTACTTGTACCATTGTTTTAGTTTTTAAATTGTGAATAAATGTGTGGCTTTAACCCTCTACCAAACTGTTATCAATTAGTCGTGCACTACTAAATGATTCAGCAACTGGTGAAACAGGATTTGTTACCCAGACCTAAGGGTGTCAGTGTAACTTCATACATGGTGGTGGTGGAGCTTCAAACAGCTCTACTTACAACTTGTCATGTATTTATTTTGATGAGGTCAGGGGTTAAAAAAAGTGCCTTTTAAAACACCAGGGGGTAGATGTTAGCCAATGCAGAGGTGGGGTTGGTTGATGGATACTCTTATACAGACTTTAATACAATAGATTATAAAACCACTAAACTTTTAAAGTTAAAACCATAGTGATATTAAGTATAGCTATCTATTGCATCAATAACTCCTCTTTTACCAAGAATAAATAGAAGAAAAAACATAGCCACATGTAGTAATCACACATACACACTTATTCAAATTAATTATTAATGAGTAAGTGTCCAAATAGGTATTTTTAGATGATATTTGAGAATTTACCTAGGTCTTCCAACTCAGGTTTTGTAGCATTAACTTTGAACTTTTTTGGGTTTTCACTAACTATTTTATATTTAGCTGGATTTCCATTAACAGCTTTTATTTTTTTTACATCATAAAACAGCTTTAATTGTCTGATTGCTGTAGTAGAGCTGTCAATACCTACAGGGATATGTTGTTCTCCATACATGATCTTAAATAAATCCATAATTTTTTCTACAGTTAGTTCTTTTCCAATTAAGAAATATTTGTTCATTCTAGCTTTATAAATATCTCCAGGAGCCATAGTAACAAATTCTGCTGATTTAATTAAGTTATCAAACTGTTTAGCATCTCTTTTAACTGCAGCATCCTCAAATAAATCAAGAAGCTGACCTTCATCAATATAATTTTTTAATGAATAAAAATGTTTTAATATTTTCTTTTGTATAGGAGAATTCTTGCCAGTTTCTAGTCTTTCTATTATTTCATTATCAGATGGATTATCTCTAAGAAATGATATTACTTCTTCAACTTTTTGTTTCTTATCTGCTGTATCAACATCAACTTTATCAACAACAATAGAACTAATTCTTCCTTCAGTTGAAACTGTGTGACCAGCTTCTTTCAAAACATTAGATAATTTGTCATATTCTTGATACAGCTCATTTCTTACAGTATTATTTTCAATGTAAGAATCAATATTTAAGTAAGACAGCCTAGACTCATCAGTAATTTTATCATACACAATAAATCTGCTATTGATTTCATCCAGAGATTTTAAAAGCTGTTTGGTTACATACATCTGAATTCTCCCTAGTAATGGTGTCTTTTTGAAATTATCCTCTAAACATTTTAAAGCTTTTAATTGAATATTTGCAGAATTAATAATCTCTTCTGCAGAATAGCTTATTGTGTTTTCAATATTATCAACAATATCATGAATGATGGTTTCTGATAGCAAACCATTTTCTACTCTACATCTACCTGCTATTTGTTTTAATCTTTTATCAGATAGTGTATGAACAATACTTTTATTGCCTGATACAGATATAAGATGATAGGGTTCATTTAAATCAAACCCAGTGAAATATGCTGATGTTACAAAATTTATTTTACCTGGCAAGGTATCACTCTGTAGTTCAGTAAAAAATTCACCTGCATTTTCTTTACTATTAACACTACAAAGAATTTTAAGGTCAGACTTATTGCAAACATTATCTTTTAAAAGAAATTCTGCTATACTTCTAGCTCCTGATACAGAGTTATAAGCCACCATTATTTTGGCACTAGAGTCAGATTGTAATATTTCTTTTACTCTCTCTACAACATTACCCCATAATTGGTTTGTTAGACTATTAATAACCAATATATTTCTTGGGCATACAGTATCATAGCTGATTTTTGTGGTTATTTCACTTAATAATTTTGGATCTGAAAATGGAATATTTGTTGCAGAAAGCATACACCTTTTATCATCAGGAAACTCTTTATAAAAATCTATACACTCTTCCATACTTCTTCTGAAATTACTATCCATTTGGAATGAATCTACTTCATCAATCATTAGGAAAAAATCTTTATATACATTTGGACCTATAGCTTCAATAACTTTAGAAAGGCTATCTGCTACTACCATTATTTTTTTATAAGAAATATTAGGGTTATTGACATACTCCTTTATTTGTTTTTTTGTAACTTTTTTATTGTGAAATTTTGTTTCACTACCAACATACAAAACTAGTTCTCCAGATTTTAAGCTATGGCTATGAGCTTTGCTGGATGCAGTTATTTTAATTGGCTCTACAATTATTGAATTTCGTAATGATTGTAATTCTAAAGTAGTAGCACCCATTCCTGTTTCATCTTTTTGCACAATACCTGCTGGTATGAATTCTAATACCTGAGATAGTTTAGTGGATTGTGATTTGGGTGTTTTGTTTCTTATAATTTCCAATACCCCACCAGTTTCATTTGTATTGTTGGATTTTATTAATTTTTCATCTCTGAATTTAATAGACATATATTATATTAGTTCTGATTAATGTATGTAAAGATAATTCCATTAGGTTTGTTCATGAGATTGAAAGTATTCGTACTCTGTAAATGGTAGCATTAAAATATTGAAAAAATTTCATTAATGAATACAGTTGTTTTGATGTATGAAATTTAAATTTTTAACCATATGAGTATAATTGAATATTAGATAAATACTCTGTAAAACCATATGAGAAAGCAATTTTATATTCTTGGCAAATCTTTTGGTATGTTAAGTTGGTGAGTATATCTTTTCAAAGCAGTTTCAGGATTATTTCCCATTAAAAATGCTGTCATTACAGGAGTAATGCCTTGGTCAATACATCTACTACCAAATGTGTGTCTGCAAGCATAAAGAGTTCTCTCTGGTATATTTAAATTTTTAAGTACAACTTTAAATACTCTGTTTTGAAAGTTGTGATCATCAATTGCTTTTCCTTTAGGAGAGGTAAATACTAAATCATCTGGTTGCTTATTCTGTACAAGAGGTGTTAATATTTCATATAGGTCAGGGGTTAATGGCAGTTGTCTGATTTTACCATTTTTT
>CANGUS010000022.1 GCA_947457085.1 Bacteroidota bacterium | reverse complement strand
TCATCAACATCAACATCCCAGAAACCATTCCATACCCTATCATTACTAAGGTTAAGTAATAAATACCGGCGATCCCAGATGCTGATAGCAAATCTTGTGTAGTTAAATGATTTACAGTAGGCTTATAATTTCCTAAAAAAAGGGTGTTTGTTAAAATACTGATTTGAGGAATTAAAATAGAAATACTGATTGGTAAAGCCAAACGAATAATATTTTGATAGGAGTTTTCTACTTTAAGATGAGTGACAGATGACATGTTGCAAATATAGTCACAGTTTACTCAGATGAAACAGTTGATTTAAATAGTATTAAATAGTTAACTTATCTTTTGACAAATAGAACATTTGAATATTGCCTATTATATATATTGAATTTAAGATACAATTAGAATAGTATTTGCAGCAAATATTTATTTTGGAACCATCATTCTCATTTTTTTCGCTTCTTGTAAAAATTCAGAAGCAAAAATAAAATTATTCAATTTTTCATCTTTACTAAAAATAATATCTTCTTTAGATCCTTCCCAACGTTTTTCACCTTGGTATAAAAAAATAATTTTATCTCCACTTTCCATTACAGAATTCATATCGTGCGTATTCATAATGGTAGTTATATTATATTCTTTTGTAATTTCCATAATGAGCTTATCAACCACCAAAGAGGTTTGAGGATCTAATCCAGAATTGGGCTCGTCGCAAAATAAATATTTAGGATTTAACACAATGGCTCTTGCCAAGGCGACCCTTTTTTTCATCCCTCCACTAATTTCTGCTGGAAACTTATGGTTACTGTCCTTTAAATTTACTCGATCCAACACCTCATTTACTCTCTTCAATTTTTCAGCAGGAGATTTTTTAGTAAACATATCCAATGGAAACATCACGTTTTGTTCTACTGTTAAACTGTCAAACAATGCAGATCCTTGAAATAGCATGCCTATTTGAGTGCGTAGCTCCTTCTTTTCTTGTTCCAGCATGGTGGCTACATTTTTGCCCTCATATAAAATATCTCCAGAATTTAAATCCATTAAGCCCACTAAACACTTTAGAAAAACCGTTTTCCCACTACCACTCGACCCAATGATTAAATTCACTTTGCCACTTTCCATTTTGCATGACACATCATTCAAAACAACTTTTGATCCAAACGACTTTTTAATATTTTTAACTTCAATCATGTTACTATTTTTTGAGACTTACTGCATTTACTTTTTTTCATCCTATTAAAAGACAATCATTTTTTTCAAAGCGCCCTTACCAATTTGAATTTATTATTCAAGCTTATTATTTTAAAAATTACAATAACAAAGCCGCTAAGCCATAATCTGCAAATAAAATTAATATACAACTCACCACAACTGATTTCGTGGAAGCTTGACCTATTTCCAATGCACCGCCTTTTACATGGTAACCAAAATAGGCCGAAATACTCGAAATGATAAATGCAAATGTGAATGATTTTATTAACCCAAAAATTAAATTAAATGAAACAAAATCTTTGACTAAACCTTGATTGAACTGTTGACTGCTCATCACTCCACTTAAGGTAGCCGCTAAATAACCACCCCAAACTGTTAAAAACATGGATAGTACAATTAAACAAGGAATCATTACAAACGCGGCCACTATTTTAGGCAATATTAAATAGGTTTTAGAGTTAATACCCATAATTTCCAAGGCGTCAATTTGTTCTGACACACGCATATTCCCTAATTCAGACGCTATTTTCGAACCAACTACACCAGCCAAAACAATACATACTACCGTTGGACTTAATTCTAGAAAAGAACTATCTCTTATTATTTGAGCAATGACATATTTTTGTACCAATGGAGAAATTAATTGATAGGCCGTTTGAATGGTAGTTACAGCGCCTAAAAAAAGAGAAATAATCACTACAATGCCAAGCGACCCCATTCCCAATTCATAGCATTGATGAATAAATTCTTTCCAATAAACACGGCCATTTTCGGGCTTTGAAAACATGCCCTTTAGCATGATTAAATAGTTGCCAAAATGTTCTAATAATTTTATCATAGCAAAATCAAAAATAAACTAAACATTTGTTTTATTTATCATTCAATTCAAAATCAACACGAATATTGATAAAAACACGCAAAAAAGTAGTACGATAATATTTTTCAACAAAAACTTTCATTGTTTTAGAATAAAGCCATACATTCGCGCTTTAATTTATTTTTTAACAAACTAAAATAATTTCTATTATTTATGTCAGTAAGAATCAGACTTCAACGTCATGGCGCTAAAAAACGCCCATTTTATTTCATCGTAGTAGCTAACGCAACCTCACGTCGTGATGGTAAATTCATTGAAAAGTTAGGTACATACAATCCTTTAACAACTCCAGCTACCATTAATATCAATGGTCAACGTGCATTGCACTGGTTATCTCGTGGAGCAGAGCCAACACACACTGTAAACAGAATTCTTTCGTTTAAAGGTGTATTGTATTTGAAACACTTGATGCGTGGAGTGAAATTAGGCTTGTTTAGCGAAACAACCGCTTTAGAGAAATTTGAAGCATGGAATGCAACACACGAAAAGTTAGTTGCTGAAAGAGAAATTGCTCACAAAAAGCAAAAAGCAGCAAATGTTATTCAACCAGTTATTAAAAAAGTAGAAGCAGTAGCTGAAACTCCAGTGGTTGAAGAAGCTCCAGCGGTAGAAGAGGCTCCAGTAGCTGAAACTCCAGCTGAAGAAACACCTTCTGCTGAATAAGTTGACTTTTTCAAAAATTAATAAAAAACCTACATTTTATGTAGGTTTTTTTTATTGCAAAAACTATTCCAGTTTTTCTTGATAAATGGGTTGTGTAACATTCAAATAATAGAGCTTAAAGTAATAGAATTTTACTTTCAAAGTATATCAATTAAATACAAGACCTATTGACGTATTAATTCCTTAAAACTAAAAAACAACAATCGAAAACTAACTTATATTTGCATCATGAAAAAAATATTTACACTCAGTGTATTGATGATAACTGGTTTTATTGCGTGCAAAAATGATTCAAAAACAAATGAAGATCCAACTGTTTCAACATCAGAAACCATCCATTTAAAATCAGATAGTTTAAAGATAGAATTTGATTTTCCAAAAAAATGGGAAACTGTAAAAACACCCAATCAACCTAATTTAATTACACTAAAACAGCCACTAACCGACCCTTCAGACGCTTATCAAGAAAATATATTAATTTGGACCGAACAACTGCCAATGAATATTTCGGATAGTATTTATCATTTGACTACCATGGCTCAATTAAAAATTTCGAATCCCAACTTAACAGTAGAAAATAAAGGAATAACACAAATTGGTGATAAAAAATTCTATCAATATTCATTTGAATTCACGCCTGCCGATAGCAATCATTATGTTGTCAATGGATATACATATTTTAACACAAAAGACAGCATGGGATATAACTTTAATGGCACCGCAGATAAAAAAAATGCAGGCTTGTTTCAAAAAGAAATAGAAACCATTTTATTATCTTTTAAATCAAAATAAAGATGAAATATTTAGCATTAGGCGATAGTTATACAATTGGAGAATTGGTGAATTACAGTGACAACTTTCCTTCTCAATTAGTTGCTGTTTTAAATAAAAAAGGAATAGAAGCAACCCTTGATAAATTAATTGCGGTTACTGGTTGGACTACAGATGAATTGTCGATGGCCATTGCCAAAGAAAAACCCAGTTTAGATTATGATATCGTAACCCTATTAATTGGTGTCAACAACCAATATCGCGGTAGAAGCATAGAAGAATACGAATGGCAGTTTTACTCATTATTATGCCAAGCAATCTTATATGCGAAGGGAGTTGCGGAACATGTGATTGTTTTATCGATTCCAGATTGGGGATTAACTCCTTTCAATACCGAAAGAGATAAAATAGACACCTCAAAACAAATAGATAGTTTCAATAAAATCAACAAAGAAATCACATTGTCATTGGGATGCAAATATATTGATGTAACCAGCTCGACAAGAGACCACGCAACAAATGAGATTTATTTAGCGAAGGATAAACTACATTATTCAAAAGAAGAATACACCCTTTGGGCAGAAAAGATCGCTTTGCTTTTTTAATCTTTCAGTGAAAATGTAAAATTGATCAATTTAACTCCTAATCGTTTTAAATTTTTCTTCTAATAAACTTTTCAATAATATGCGTTGCCCCTGAACGCCTTTTGCGATTAGTCGATCACCACAAAAAGCTTGAAACGATGTGATGATTTCGCCCCGTTCTGTAACTTCTTCGAAAGTTGCAATAAATTGAATTTCATCACCCACAAAGGCAGGCGATTTATGCTCTACCGAAATTTTTGTTCCAATGCCTTCTTCTTCCTCTGTCTTCATTTCTAACACAAATAATCGTCCACTCCATTCTGCATCTTTCGTAATTGAAAATGTGGAATATACTTCATGTACAAGCCCACTATCAAATTGCGCAATTTCAGACATTTGTACAATTTTAGAGAATGTTTTCGTGTCACCTTTTTGAAATGGATTCTGCATAGAGTTAAATAAAATGTGAAATTAAAAAAAAAAGCCGACAAGCATTCAACTCATCGGCATTCATACTAATTTATTGAAATTACATATATTGAAAATTTGTTTTAGGAGTCAATTTCAACAACACTTCATACATTAATTTAATACAGTTCTCTACGTCATCTTTATGAACCGTTTCAACAGTCGTGTGCATATAACGCAAAGGCAATGAAATTAATGCACTAGGAACTCCGCCGTTGCTAAATGCAAACGCATCGGTATCGGTTCCTGTAAACCTACTAACCGCTTGTAATTGATATTTGAAGTTATTCTTCTTCGCTGTATCAACAATTAATTCACGTAATATATTATGTACGGCAGGACCAACACAAACCACAGGACCTTCTCCACATGTTGCTTCCCCTTGAGCCGCTTTATTCATCATAGGAGTCGCTGTATCATGTGTAACGTCTGTGCAAATTGCTACATTGGGTTTCAATCGTTGTGCAATCATGGTTGCACCATTTAAACCCACTTCTTCTTGCACCGAATTCACGATATACAATCCAAATGGCAGTTTCTTTTTATTTTCTTTCAACAAACGGGCTACTTCAGCTATAATTACGCCCCCCATTCGATTGTCATGCGCACGAGCAATCCAATAACCATGATTGCCAACTTCAAAACCATCTACAAATGTGCAAACGGTACCGATTTCAATACCCAAGGCTTCCACTTCTTTTTTGTTTTTACAGTTCACATCAATCCAGATAGTTTCAGTTTCAGGTTTTTTCTCATTTTGAGGCGTTCTAACATGAATGGCAGGCCAACCAAAAACCCCTCTGACAATTCCTTTTTTAGTATGAATATTTACACGCATAGAAGGCGCAATTTGATGATCACTCCCACCATTTCTGCATACATGAATAAAGCCATCATTGGTAATGTATTTCACGAACCAACTAATTTCATCGGCATGTGCTTCAATTACCACTTTAAATTCTGCGTCAGGATTAATTACACCTACAACTGTTCCATAAGGATCTACAATATGGGTATCAATATATGGCTTCAAATAATCTAACCAAATTTTTTGACCACTGGTTTCATGTCCAGTTGGTGCAGCATTGTCTAAATATCTTTTAATAAAACTCATCGAAGATTCGTTAAAAAAATCTTTCGACACTTTCTTTTTTGTTTCTTTCGCTTTTGCCATTTTGTATTATTTAATCTCCCAAAAATAAGAAATAAAAAACCATAATTACGCGTTGTTTTATAAATACATTTTGCTATTCCAAACTAGTTTAATCATATAAAAATGAAATCCTAAATTCTGTATTATATTTGACAAAAAATAATTGAATATGTCATTAATAGCTTTAGAAAATTACGCAGAAGGTAAGTGGGTTAAGAGTTCAAACCCATCCGAGACATTGTTTAATGCCATTACCGGCGATGCCATTTTTTCTGCAGGTTCTGACGGATTAGATTTTGATTCAATGATGAAATATGGCCGATCAAAAGGCGGTAGAGCATTGCGTAAAATGACATTTCATGAACGTGGTTTAATGTTGAAGGCCTTGGCTTTTCATTTACTGAGTAAAAAAGAAGATTTTTATAAAATTAGTGCTATGACGGGCGCTACAAGAATAGATAGTTGGGTAGATATTGAAGGTGGGATAGGTAATTTATTTGCCAACGCAAGCTTGCGTCGTCAGTTTGGAAACGAGCGCTTTTATGTTGATGGCGATGTAGCTAAAATTTCTAAAAACAATACGTTTATTGGTCAACATATTATGGTACCCTTAGAAGGTGTTGCCATTCATATCAATGCATTCAACTTCCCTGTTTGGGGTATGTTAGAAAAAATTGCAGTCAATTTATTAGCGGGTGTGCCTGCCATAGTAAAACCTGCAACCATTACTTCTTATTTGACAGAAGCTGTGTTTAAAGAAATTATAGCATCCAATATTTTACCTGAGGGCGCATTGCAATTAATTTGTGGAAGTGCAAGAGGCATTTTAGATTTTGTGCAAACCCAAGATATTGTCACATTTACAGGAAGTGCAGAAACTGGGAAAAAATTAAAATCGCATCCAAAATTAGTTGAACAAGCGGTACACTTTACCATGGAAGCCGATAGTTTAAACTCTTGTGTTTTAGGGGAAGATGTAAAACCTGACATGCCTGAGTTTGATTTATTTATAAAAGAGGTTGCTAGAGAAATTACAACGAAAGCAGGCCAAAAATGTACAGCAGTGCGCAGAATTATGGTTCCTGAAAATTTAGTTGAAGATGTAAAAATAGCGCTAGGCCAAAGATTGCTTTCTACAACCATTGGAGACCCGAGTGTAGAAGGGGTAAAAATGGGCCCATTAGCCGGTTTGGTTCAACGAACTGATGTATTAGAAAAAGTAAAAGAAATTAGTGCAGAACACGAAATAGTGATTGGCAGCATCGATAATTTTGAAGTAAAAGGTGCCGACAAAAACAAAGGTGCATTTATGAGTCCGATTGTTTTTTACAACGATGCGCCATTTGAAAAATTAGCTTGCCATAACATCGAAGCTTTCGGACCCGTGTCTACTATTATACCATACCAATCAATGGATGACGCCATTGAATTAGTGCGTATGGGCAAAGGATCTTTGGTTTGTAGTATTGCTACCAACGACCACCAAGTTGCGCAAGATTTTGTTTTAGGAGCCGCTTCAATGCATGGTAGAATTTTAGTAATTAACAGAGAATCAGCAAAAGAAAGTACAGGACATGGTTCGCCTTTGCCAATGCTCGTTCATGGTGGACCTGGTAGAGCTGGTGGTGGTGAAGAAATGGGAGGTAAACGTGGAGTACTTCATTATATGCAACGTACTGCAGTGCAAGGATCTCCTACCATGTTAACTGCCATTACAAATGTTTATCAGCAAGGAGCTAAAGGAAATATTGAGGGCATCCATCCATTCAAAAAACATTTCAATGAATTAAAAGTAGGAGATCAATTAATTACAGAAAAACGACTCATTACATCTGAAGATATAGACAAATTTGCCGACTTAAGTGGGGATCACTTTTATGCGCACAATCAAGAAACAAATTTTGACGGCACCATGTTTACACATCAAGTGGCTCATGGATATTTTATCATCTCTGTTGCAGCTGGTTTATTTGTTGACAGCTATGAAATCAATCCTGTTTTATTAAATTATGGTATTGATGAACTTCGATTTACGAAACCCGTTTATCCAGGCACCTCTGTTCAAGTTCGATTTACATGTAAAGAAAAATTACCCTCAGAAACTAAAGATGAAAACGATATCCCAAAAGGGATTGTAAAATGGTTGGTGGAAATTTTAGATGAAACTGATGAACCAATTGTGGGCGTAGCTACTATTTTAACCATGGTTAAGATTTAAAATAATATTAGGTAAAACATTCCATCATTTTGATTGGTAATATAAAAAGCACTCGGATTCATCGAGTGCTTTTTTTTAAACATAGTACATTAAACGTTCATTTTTTCATTCATCACAAACACGAAAATTCTACATTCTTATAAATCATTTTATGAAAGCATTTTTTTAGATAAACGACCAATTCGCTCAATCAACTGTTTTTCTACGAACTGAACACTTCATTTGGGAACAAAAAGAACGCTTTCCACCAGTTATCCACACCTTGTTCATAGCCTAAAACGAGATATTCAGCCTTCTTTTAAAAAAGATTTCAACTCTTATCTTCACGCTCCATTTTTAAATAAATTTAGAAACACGTGAGACTAAAATCATTAGAAATTAAAGGCTTTAAAAGCTTTGCAGATAAAACAATTATTAATTTAGATAATCAGATAACAGGAATAGTGGGCCCAAACGGCTGTGGCAAATCGAATATTGTAGATGCCATTCGTTGGGTAATTGGAGAACATAAAATAAAATCATTGCGCTCTGACAATCTTGAAGATTTGGTATTTAATGGTTCTAAAACAAGAAATGGTTCTGGATTGGCAGAAGTATCTCTAACATTTGAGAATACCAAAAATCTACTCCCTACTGAATTTAACACGGTAACCATTTCAAGAAAGTACTACAAAAATGGGGAGAGTGAATACCGACTAAATGATGTAACCTGCCGTTTGAAAGACATCACCAATTTATTTATGGATACGGGTGTTACTTCTGATAGTTATTCAATTATTGAATTGGGTATGGTGGATGATATTATCAAAGATAAAGAAAACAGCCGTCGTAGGATGTTGGAACAAGCTGCTGGAATATCTATTTATAAAACTAGAAAAAAAGAAGCCAAACAAAAACTTGATTTAACTGAACAAGATTTAAATCGCATAGAAGACTTATTGTTTGAAATATCAAATAACTTAAGAACACTTGAAAGTCAAGCTAAAAAAGCTGAAAGATACCATGCCATTAAAAGTGAATATAAAGAAGTAAGTGTTGAGTTTGTAAAAGCTTCTTTAGAAGATTTCAACTCTTCTTACCAAGAATTAAATACACAGCAACAGCATGAAGTTGATAAAATTTTAGCTTTAGAAACGATGCTTGCCAAAGATGGTGCTGAATTGGAGTCTCAAAAATTAGAATTAACTAAACGAGAAGAAGAATTACACCATTTGCAAAAAGCATTCAATGAATTAGTAGGACAATTGCGCAGTTTAGAAAATGACAAAAACCTATCTAGTCAGCGAATTGAACATTTAAACCAATTAACAAGCAATATTCAACTTGCAATAGAAGAAAGCAAAACACAGACTGATATTTTACAAAAAGCAACTAAAGATGCAGCAGAAAAATTAGTAGCTGAAGAAGAAACGCTAGAAACCTTTAAAGAAAAATTAGAGGAATTGAGAGCTAATTTAGATGAAAAAAGAAGCATTTATGACGAACAAAAATCTACTTTAGATAAATTAAGGACAGAACACCAACAATTACAAATTAAACAATTTGATGCGGAGAAAAATGTTGCTATTGCTGAAAATAATATCAATAACCAACAGCGTACGATTCAACAATTAGAAGAAGAAAATGAAAAACGTGCTGAAGAAATTGAGAAACAAGAATCGCAAAAAAAACAATTAAATACTGAGCTCGAAGAAAAAAACTTATTGCAAACTTCTTTATTAAAAAAACAAGAAGAAGCCACTCAAAAATTACTTTCGTCGCAAGCTCATATTGAAGAATTGAGAGTAAAACAATTTGAAGAAAACAGAAAATTAGATTCAAAACAAAACGAATTTAATTTATTAAAATCATTAGTAGATAGTTTAGAAGGATACCCTGACAGTATTAAATATTTAAACAAAAATGCTGCTTGGAATCACAACTCCATGTTGCTATCAGAATTATTTAATGTAAAAGATGATTACCGAACTTGTGTAGAAAGTTACTTAGATAAATACTTAAATTATTATGTAGTAGAAACGCCACAACATGCGTACGATGCGATCAATTTATTGAAAGATAATAAAAAAGGAAAAGCAGGTTTCTTCATTTTATCAGACATTCAACAAAAAACCAATACCATCTCTACTCCAGAATATTGTACTCGCGCATTGGATGTGGTGCAATATGATGAAAAATATGCCACCCTATTGGCACACCTTTTACAAGATGTATTTATTACCGAAAACATACATGCCAGTAACAATGATGAAAAAACCGTTTTATTACAAAAAGATGGCACGGGTTTTAAAGCCGAACACAGCATTGTAGGTGGATCAGTAGGCATTTTTGAAGGAAATAAAATAGGACGTAATCAGCGATTAGATAAATTAAATGATGAAATCAAATCATTACATGAGGCAGTTAGCGATATTAAAAAAACGATTGCTGATACACAAAATGAGATCGTAGGATACAACCAAGAAATCAAAGAAAACCAAGTAAATCGAGTTAAAGAAGAATTGAATAGAACTCAAAATTTGTTAATTCAAACAGAACATCGAATTGAAAACTTTAATCAACAAACGCTTTCTTCTAAAAGTAGAATTATTCAATTGCAAGAGCAATTAGAACATACTAAAAATTCGATTTCAGATACGATGCAATTGCATACCGAAATGAAATCTCAAATGACATTGGTATTTGGAAATTTGCAACAAAGCCAAGAAAAGTTTTCGAGTGCAGAAGCAGATTACAACAAAACCAATGAAGAATACAACCAACACAATATTGTATTAGCGCGTCAACAAAGCAGAATCAATGAAATCAAAAATGAGCGTGCTATTCGAGATACGCAGTTGGTAGATTTAGATACAAAAATAAAATTGAGCCATGTTCAATTGAGTGAAACTGAAGTAAAATTAGCCGAAACGCAATCTCAATTAAAACAATTCGAAGAAAAATTATATACCTCTTTACAAGAGAAAGAAGTGAATGAAAAAGTCTTGAATGAAAAAGATCAAGCATTTTATGTTTTCAGAAATCAAATAGCTGAAAAAGACACAGAGCTTAACAAAACCAGACGCGAAAAAGAACAAAGCGAAACGCAGCTCACTTTCATCAAGGATAAATTGACAGATATGAAATTGCAATTGGCTTCTATGAAAGAGCGTTTACATGTAGAGTTTAAAATTGATTTAGATGAAGTTTTGAAACAACCTCGTACAGGAGAAACAAGCATCGATGAACTTACAATTGAAGTTGAAAAACTTAAAAAACGAATCGATAATTTAGGCGAAGTAAACCCTATGGCGATGGAGGCATTTAGAGAAATGAAAGGCCGACACGATTTTATACAAGAACAAAAATCGGATTTAAATAATGCCAAAGATAGTCTATTAAGAACAATTGAAGAGGTAGAGACAACTGCCAATCAGAAGTTCAAAGAAACATTTGACAGAGTGAAAGCAAACTTTATTGATGTATTTCATGCCCTATTTACACAAGATGATATGTGTGATATGAAATTGGTAGACCCAGAAAATTTAGCAGATACTACGATAGAAATTTATGCACAACCAAAAGGTAAAAAACCAAGTACGATTACACAACTTTCGGGTGGAGAAAAAACCCTTACATCTGCAGCCTTCTTGTTTGCGATTTACTTAATTAAGCCCGCTCCATTCTGTATTTTAGATGAGGTAGATGCGCCATTAGATGATGCCAATGTAGGAAAATTCACTAAAATGATTCGTCAGTTTTCAGACAACTCACAATTCATTATCGTGACCCACAACAAACAAACAATGGCAAGTGTAGACGTTATTTATGGAGTAACCATGCAAGAAGCTGGTGTGAGTAAATTAGTTCCGGTTGATTTTAGAAGTTTGAATTAGTAATTTTGAATAAGTATGATTGAAATTTAGCATCAAGAAATTGGTGCTATTTTTTTGTGTCGAGGCCTAAAACGTTATTGAACTATTGGGCGTTAGCACCATTCAACGAAATAACTTTGTTTAGCATTTTCAATGAATGTAAGTCATCTCGTAAATTTCTGAACTCCAACCAACTGGCATTATTACAGTATGCTTTAAAGTATCTTCAGTTAATAAAATGATAGTTTGAAGTTTAGTTCCAAGTACTAAAATTTCTGTTTCATTATTTTGAAAACTCCAACTTCCACTTACCACTGTTTGACTATCATTTGCATTACACTTAGAGATACCTTCATCAACAGAATAATTAAAATTTGGAGAATAATTATAAATATCATTTATCCTGCAACTATCCATAAAAGGAAATAAACTGCTCCAAGAACCATTGGGAAGCTTTTGTCTATTATCAATAAGTTTCCATTTTTTTTGTGTCAATAATTCTTTTTTTGATTTTTGAAGTACATTATTTTTATTACAAGAAATGCTTGAAATTAAAATGAGAAGTAAGCTGAAGAATTGTCTCGTGTTTTTCTTTTCTATCATTTTCTATTATTTAAAACTGCGTACTAAGATAATATATTTTTATTGAAACCAAATTGTATGTAAAACCAGATTACTCACTCCAAACTTTAGTTCCTTCACTGCAGTTGGCACAAATTTCAATATTTTTTCTACCAGTCAATAGCTTTTTACGAAACTGCTTGTAGTTATCATCTTGCCAAATGCTTGCAAAATTATCTTTCTTTAAATCACCCAATTGATAGTCGGCATCTTTATCGAAACAACAAGGAACTACTAACCCATCCCAACTAATAACGCATGAATGCCAAAGCTTCCAACAATTATTATCCAACGAATTTTTAATGACATATTTCCCATTGGCTTGTTTTTTATAACGTGCATATTTATCAATCGAAGGAATTAAAGGATTCCCATTTTCAAAATCATACACCTGTGCCGTTTTATAACGCACACCATCTACCCCAATCTCTTCGGCTAGTTTTTTGACATCTTCTATTTGATGTTCATTGGGTTTCACCACCAAAAACTGAAAAAAAACATACGGTGTTTTTGAGTTCATTTGTTTCTTCCACTTCACTATGTTTCGAGCCCCTTCCAATACTTTTTCTAACTTGCCGCCAATTCGATATTGCTGGTAAACTTCTTGTGTAGTGCCATCAATTGAAATAATTAATCTATCCAAACCAGACTCTATTGTTTTTCGTGCATTCTCGTCATTTAGATAATGTGCATTGGTACTGGTGGCTGTATAAATTTTTTTTGCCGCAGCATATTTCACCATTTCTAAAAAATCAGGATTTAAATATGGTTCCCCTTGAAAATAAAATATCAAATACAGTAGGTCTTTGTGAATCTCATCAATTGTTTTTCTAAAAAAATCTTTTTCCAACATGCCGATTGGACGAGTAAACGCTCTTAATCCACTAGGACATTCGGGACAACGTAAATTGCAAGAGGTGGTTGGCTCAAAAGAAATTGAAAAAGGCAAGCCCCATTGAATAGG
>CANGUS010000021.1 GCA_947457085.1 Bacteroidota bacterium | reverse complement strand
TGCTTTGTGTACCACTTCCTGTTTGCCAAACCACTAATGGAAAAGCATCAGCATGTTTTCCTTCTAAAATTTCATCACATACTTTGCCTATTAATTCGCATTTTTCTTTCGACAATACTTTTGCCTCCATGTTGGTGATGGCTGCCGCTTTTTTCAAATACGCAAATGCCTGAATAATTTCTTTTGGCATTTTGTTGATGTCTTGTGCAATTTTAAAATTGTCGATAGAGCGTTGTGTTTGTGCTCCATAGATGGCATTCATTGGTACTGAAACCTCACCCATCGTGTCTTTTTCGATTCTGAAACTCATTGTTTTTATTTACCGCTGAGAACTATAGAACGCAGAGGATTTTTTTAATTTTTAAAAATAATTTCGCAAATTTAAACCTTATCAGTGATTCTTTTAAATCCTTGTTTTAAAAGTTCTACATTATATATTTTAAATAACCGAATTGTTGTTTGATGACTTGAAAAACGTAAATTAAATAGGTATTTGTACGTACTTTCTTTTTAAATACTCCAACTTACGCTCCCATCTTTTTCATCTTTTAATTGAATGCCTGCTTCTTGTAATTTATTACGAATGGCATCGCTCGTGCTAAAATCTTTTTTCACTTTTGCTTCTTTTCGTATGTCAATTAATACATTCATCACATCATCCATTTTAGAAGGTGTATTTTCTTCTACAGGTTTTAGCCCAAAAACATCAAATAAATAATCACTCAAGGTTTTTTGCATTAATGCGATTGTTTCATTACTAATTTCTTCTTTTTTTATTTGACCACCTTTTATTGAATTAATAATTGTTGCCATTTCAAATAAATTAGCAATTACACGAGCTGTATTAAAATCATCATCCATAAATTCTTTGCAAGAAGAGGCTAGATGTTCGATGTCAGATGTCAGTTTATGGTTTGTTGTATTTTGTTCGCTGCCAACTGCCAACTGCCAACTGTCAACTATTGCAAGTGCATCCATCAATTTCTTCAAACCTTTTTCTGCATCTTGTAAACCTTTAATATTGATGTCTAATTCGGATGAATAGTGTGTTTGTAAAAACAAAAATCGCACTACCGAAGGAGAATAACCTTTGTCTAAAAGTGGATGATTTCCTGTTACGAATTCGATTGGAAGGATAGAATTACCAAATGATTTGCTCATTTTTTGACCATTAAAATTAAGCATATTCGTATGCATCCAATATTTTGCACCACCATGTCCACAATAGCCATTATTTTGAGCAATTTCACACTCATGATGAGGAAATTTTAAATCCATGCCACCACCATGAATATCAAAATCTTTTCCTAAATATTTGGTACTCATAGCAGAACATTCTAAATGCCAACCAGGAAAACCCATGCCCCAAGGTGAACGCCATTGCATAATATGTTCTGGACTTGCTTTTTTCCAAAGGGCAAAATCAATTGCATTTTGTTTTTCATCTTGCCCATCTAAATCTCTGTAACCAGCAATTAAGTCATCGATATTTCTACCAGATAAAATACCATAATTATGGTTTTCATTGTATTTTTTTACATCAAAATAAACATTGCCATTCACTTCATAGGCAAATCCGTTTTTGATCAGCACTTCAATCATTTCAATTTGTTCAATTAAATGGCCTGTGGCTGTTGGTTCAATTGTGGGTGGATGTGCATTGAACATTTCCATTACTTGATGAAAACCAACCGTATATTTTTGTACAATTTCCATCGGCTCCAAGCTTTCTAACTTGGCTTGAGACTCCATTCTATTTACTCCTTCACCTCTGTCATTCGTTAAATGTCCTGCATCGGTAATATTTCGAACATATCGTACTTTATAACCACAAAATGTTAAATAACGATAAATCATATCGAACGATGTAAATGTTCTTACATTGCCAATGTGGGCATCACTATATACGGTTGGCCCACAGACATACAACCCTACATGAGGTGCATTTATTGGTTCAAACTTTTCTTTTTTTCTGGTAAGTGAATTATAAATGTGTAAATCAGACATGATGCAAATATAAAGAGAGTTGACGGATGTCGGATGAGGGATTTGAGGTTTTTGTAATTTAACCTAATATAAAAAAAGCGACTCCATTTCTGAAGTCGCTTTGATAAGTATATGAATGCTACTAATTATTTTTGTATGGTGAACTTTTGAACTTTGCGTTCACCGTTTGAAATCATTTCTAAGATATACATTCCTTTAGAAAGATTATTTACATCAAATGTCATTTTATTTTCTCCTTCCAAAGTAGTTACTTTTTGAGTACTTACTTTTTGGCCGAGTGAACTATAGATAGTAGCAACAACATTCACATTCGCTTCTTCAAAATATGAAATTGTTACATTATCTGATGCTGGATTTGGATAAATATTAAAAGCAGGTTTTGTGGTGAATTGATTCTCTTCTTCTACTTTCCAAGTTGTTGCACTGGTACTGGCATTTAATGTATAACAATTTGTAGCACTAAATGCGCCATTATAACCATACACGTATATATAGTAAGTAGCTCCAGTGGTTGCTGTGTTGTATTTAATGGTTTCAGTTGTAGTTCCACTGGCAGCAGCTGTTGACAACAAAGTGCCATTTGCATTGTATAAACTAACATCATAATCAAAAGGCAATGTACTAAGCGTTACTTTCAATTTAGGTGCAGCCGAAGTCGTTACAATTTTGAAGTAATCTTTGTCTGTGCTTGTTCCAAGCATTGAGGTAATGTTGGTATTAATAGCTATTGAAGTGGCTGTAGCTCTTGTATTATTTGATTCATAATTATTTGTACATGTTACACCACTAGCGGTTGTAGTAAATGTAGAAGCAACATAAGAACTTGTTCCGCTTGCACAAACTGCTTGAACTTGGAAATTATATGTTGACCCTGGAGTTAAACCTGTAATCGCTTTTGAATTAGTTGTAGCGGTAGTTGTAGTCCAAGTAGTTGCCGTGCTTAATTTGTATTGAATGTTATAGCTGGTAGCTCCTGAAACTGCTGTCCAACCTAAGGTAGCGCCTGTTGTAGTAATTGAAGTGGCTGTTAAACCTGTTGGATTTCCACAAGTAGCTGCAGTGGCCGTTGTAAAGCTAGAGGCTACATAAGAACTTGTTCCGCTTGCACAAACTGCTTGAATTTGGAAATTATACATAGAGCCAGCGGTTAATCCGGTTAATGTAGATGAAGTAGTAGAAGCAGTTAATGTAGTCCAAGTAGTAGCCGTACTTAATTTATATTGTACATTATAGCTAGTAGCCCCTGAAACTGCTGTCCAACTGATTGTTGCACCCGTTGTTGTAATTAAAGAGGAAGACAATCCTGTTGGATTTCCACATGTTGTAACGCTTGGAGCATTACATCCATTTGATGTGGCTAAAGAAGCTCTAGATCCACCAGCAGCAAATAGTGCACTGAGTCGTGTTTTTTGGCCAGTTGTAAACATATACATACAAGCATCATTTGTGTAATCCATGTAATTCATAAACAAGTCACCATTGGGACCATTTGAACAAGATATTTGAGGGAATGTAGGACAACCATAGTTTTCATCTGCTTGATTAGGGGTATCAGCAACTAAATCATCTCCAGTGCATGCCGTTCCATCATCACCCCAAATATGATATAAGTTTAGCCAATGTCCTACTTCATGAGTAGCCGTTCTTCCTTTGTTATATGGTGAAGCAGCCGTTCCCATTGTACCTAAAGCAGTATAGGTAATTACTACGCCATCAGTAGCAGCAGGGCCTCCTGGAAATTGAGCATATCCTAAAACACCTCCACTTAAGTTACAAACCCAAATGTTTAAATATTTGTTTCTATCCCAAATGTTATCTCCACCTTGAGCAGTATATTTTACGCCATCGTTTGTTGAAAATGAAGTGGTGGTAGTGCTTTTACGTACAATCCCTGTCGTGGCTAAGCCAGCAGGATCTTGTTGTGCTAAGCAAAATTGAATTTCACAATCAGCAGCTAATCCTGTAAATGCAGCAGGCAATAGAGAAATATCGGTATTTAGCTTTCTAAAGTCAGCATTCAAAACGGTTAATTGTGATTGTATTTGAGCATCTGTAACGTTTTGTAATGTTGTATTATAAACAACATGAAATACAACCGGTATGGTTACTACTGCTCTTTTGTGACTGGAAGGGTTATTTTCATAATTGGCAGTTTGTGTTTCAATTAATTGTCTTTGTTGTGCAAACGAAGGGTTGTTTTGCAACATTTCGTGGTAATGCTCTGCAGAACCACATTTTCTTTGTGCCGTTGTGTTCAAAGACAATAACAATGTCATTGATAAAATAGAAAAGAGTATTTTTCTCATTTTTATTAATTTTAATGGTAAATGTAAAGGTTTTTTTTAAAAATCACCTAATTATAAAATAATACAATAGGCAATTGAACTATATACTATACAAATTTCTTGCCAAAAATAAAAGGCTGCCCATTTGGACAGCCTTTATTTGATAAAATATTTCATTATTTAGACCATGTATAAACATGTTGGTTAATCCATAACCAAAACGCCCCATCGGCTATAAAGGCAATGGTGAACCAAATAAATAAAGTCAATGGAATTAATATCATCATAATCATTGATTTTACTTCATCACCTAGGTGCATGAAAATAGAAACAATTAAGCCTGCTTTTAACAATGTCATTAAAATGAAAATAATATTATACGCAGTTTTTAAACCACCTTCTGCATGGCTGTAATGAGAGTATAATCCAATTCCTACTTCAATCAAGGTAATTAATGTAAGATAAGCCGTTATTTTCCAGATATTTTTTACTTTAGATTTGCTTTCTGCTGAGTTAATATCACCATGGTGAGCATTGTATAATCTTGATTGGTCTGATTCGTAATCGCTAAAGTGCATATTTTAATAATTATTAGTTGTTAATGTTTAAATGTTAATATTTTTGATAGAGCATTATAGTAAGTAGAAACAAGTGAATACGAATACCCAAACTAAATCTACAAAGTGCCAATAAAGACCTACTTTCTCAACCATTTCATAGTGTCCTCTTTTTTCGTAGGTTCCATTGATTGTGTTTAATAAGATAATGATATTCAATACCACACCTGATGCTACGTGTGCTCCATGAAACCCTGTGATTGAAAAGAAAAAGTTGAAAAACTTATGCGCTGCATCCGCACTTTCTCTGGTTACAAATTCAGCACCTTCTTTTGCTGTCAATGCAGCTATGTGACTGTGATTGAATAAATGAGGTAATACTTCAGCACCTTCCCCATTTCTGAATGAACCCCATAATGTACCATTGTGGTGAAATAAATGCATCCACTCCCAAGCTTGACAAGATAAGAAGGCAATCCCACCTAAAATGGTCCAAAGCATCCATTTGATTACTTGTTTTTTATCGTTGCAATGACCTGCATGTACTGCTAAAACCATTGTTACCGAACTGATAATCAAAATAAAAGTCATTAAACTTACAAATGCCATGGGTGCTCCGCCATTCGGTGCAAACCAAGGGAAAGAAGCAAAAACTTCATTTGAATCGGGCCACAAAACACTTGCAAAACGAGTGGTTCCATAAGAAATAAGAAATGCGCCAAATGTGAAGGCATCACTCATCAAGAAAAACCACATCATGATTTTTCCATAACTTAATTGGAATGGACTTTGACCACCACCCCATGCTTGTTTTTTATCTATTGCTGCTGTACTCATCGTGTTTTTTATTCTATTATTTTTGATTTATTAAGAAAAAGAGAAACAAATATATCCAAAGCACATCAACAAAATGCCAATAAGTGCCTAAAATTTCTAATCCGTTGCTACTTAAATTATTATTTTTAATTCTGTGTTTGATTACAAAATTCATAATGATCATTGCGATAACACCTCCTAACATGTGCAAAATATGCACACTGGAGATTACATAAATAAAACTACCGGAAACACCTTCTGCAGAACTCGCTAAGTTTAAACCTGCTTGGTGCATTTCGGCAAATCCCATCAATTGAAGAACCATAAATGCAATGCCTAAAAGAGTAGTGGCATTGAATAATAATTTGAATTTTGTGAAATTACTTTTTTTAAATTCTTTAATAGCTAAAAACATCGTGAAGCTACTAGCGATAACCACTCCTGTGGAAATCCAAAAAGAAGTTGGCATTGAAAATAATAGCCAATTGCCTTGTGCCTTTCGTACTAAAAAAGCACTCGTCCAACCAGCAAACATCATACAAATACTCGCGATTCCTATCCACATCAATAGTTTGTGTGGATGAATTTTTTGGTTTTGTGTAGAAATTGTAGACATGATTCTTATACCTTTCTTTTAAAAAGTAAGCAAATTTAACAATCTTAATTGTAGATTCACAAAAATTTGCTGATTTTATTACGAATTTTTAGGGTTATTTTTAGAATAAGCTATTATTGATATTTATTTATTTCAACGATACTCCGAAAACGTCCTCAAAATGGGTTTTAATTTTTGCTTCTACTTCTTGTATGTTCACTTCTTTGCCTAATTCTTTGGCCATGCTGGTCACTTGCTTGTTTTGTATGCCACAAGGAATGATTAAATTAAAATATTCTAAATCGGTATTTACATTTAAAGCAAAACCATGCATGGTGATCCATCGACTCGTTCGTACGCCCAGTGCACAAATTTTTCGGGCTTTGTGGGGTGTTTTCACATCGATCCAAACCCCTGTTTCGCCTTCACTGCGCTCACTTTCTATCCCATATTCGGCAATGGTTCTTATGATGACTTCTTCCAAATTGCGCATGTAAAGCACAATATCGGGTTTGAGTCTTTCTAAATCTAAAATAGGATAGCCTACTATTTGCCCAATGCCATGAAAGGTGATATCGCCCCCTCGATTGGTTTTAAAAAATGAGATGCCTTTTTGCTTGAGATATTCATTATTGACTAATAAGTTTTCCATAGCCCCACTTTTACCTAAGGTAAAAACAGGTTCATGCTCGCACAGCAAAAATGAGTTGTGAGTTAAGGTGGGCGCCATTCCATTTTGAGCTAGTTCGTTATCTCGATTTTGTTTTTTAATGTCTAAATTTTGTTGCAACAAACTTTCTTGATAATCCCAAGCTGCTTGATACTCAATTCTGCCTAGGTGCTTGTATGAAACGGGTAGTTTACTCATTGGGCAAAGGTAGTATTTGACATTAAAAATTCGATGAAAAAATTATTCTGAATGGCTAATAGGATCAAACAAAGTACGGTAAACTAATTTTAGGAGCAGGTAAAAAATACCAACAAAAGTGCTGTGCAGGAAAAGTACCGTGCTGTGCAGGAAAAGTATAGCGCTGTGCAGGAAAAGTATAGTGCTGTGCAGGAGAAGGATAGTACTGTGCAGGAGAAGGATAGTACTGTGCAGGAGAAGGATAGTACTGTGCAGGAGAAGTATAGTGCTGTGCAGGAGAAGTATAGTGCTGTGCAGGAAAAGTATAGTGCTGTGCAGGAAAAGTATAGTGCTGTGCAGGAGAAGTTCAGTGCCCTACAACGTAGTGATTTTTCTTCTAAAACATCCATAGGGATAGATTTTTTGTGAAAGAATGGGGTTCCGATATGTGTCGTTGTAATTTTGATGCACAATGAAAAAGACCTGAACTCAAAAAAAATTAACCTTAACTTCGTGTTCTGAATTATGGCAAGTAAAAAAATTATTTTAGAAGATTTTGAAGAGGAAGAAAACTCTTCGAGTGAAGTGGTTGAAAAACACATTGAACATGAGTTTGAGGTAGACAAAGGACAAGAGCCCTTGCGGATTGATAAATTTATTATGATCAAAGTAGCTGGTAGCACGCGAAGCAAAGTGCAACAAGCCATTGATGATGAATTGGTCTTGGTGAATGGCCAACCTGTGAAAGCGAATTACAAGGTTCGCCCATTGGATAAACTAACCATTTACACATTTCATGTGCCTTATGACAATGAAATTAAACCGGAAGATATTCCCTTAGATATTGTGTATGAAGATGATGAGGTATTGGTGATTAATAAACCTGCTGGTTTTGTAGTACATCCAGGACATGGCAATTGGAGTGGAACGGTGGTGAATGCCGTGATGTTTCATTTACAAAAAAACAATCATGATATCAGTAATTTGCCACGCATTGGTTTAGTCCATCGCATTGATAAAGATACCACAGGATTGTTGGTATTAGGTAAAACTGAAAAGGCCGTGTATCATTTGGCTGAGCAGTTTAAAGAGCATACTGTGAATCGAAGATATCATGCATTGGTTTGGGGTGATGTGGCGGAAGATACTGGTCGCATTGAAACCTATATTGGTAGGCATGATCGTCAACGAAAAATATTTACCAATTATGAAGAAGAGCATGAAGGAAAACATGCCGTAACGCACTACAACGTGTTGGAACGTTTAAACTATGTAACCCTAGTAGAATGTAAATTGGAGACAGGCCGCACACATCAAATTAGGGTGCACATGAAACACATAGGACATACCTTGTTTAATGATAAAACCTATGGTGGCGATAGAATTTTAAAAGGGACGGTATTTGCAAAATACAAATCGTTTGTCGACAATTGTTTTTCATTATTGCCTCGACAAGCTTTGCATGCCAAAACATTGGGTTTTATACATCCTACTACCGGCAAAGAAATGTTTTTTGAAAGCCCTTTGCCAAAAGATATGGAAGAGGTGTTGGCCAAATGGAGAATATATGTGAAAGCAAAAAAATTAGATGAGTAATCATGGTCCTATTATGAAAAAGCAATATCTATTATTCGTTTTTATTATTTTATTTTTTGCTTCCTGCTCAACTGTAGTTTCGGATAAAAAAATATTTCGATTCAATCAAGTACAAGGAGTAGAATCCTTAGATCCTGCTTTTTCAAAAAATTTAAACATCATGTGGCATACCCATTTGTGCTACAATCGATTGTTGGAGTATGATGAAAATATGCAACCCATTCCTTCATTGGCCAAATCATGGACGATTTCGGATGATCGAAAAACCTATCGTTTTATTTTACGAAACGATGTTTTCTTCCATGACAATGATGTTTTTCCAAATGGTAAAGGACGACGCATGACGGCAGAGGATGTGGTGTATAGTTTTGGTAGAATTTTGGATGAAGAAACTGCTTCACCAGGCGCTTGGATTTTTAATGACAGAGTAGATTCTTTAAAACCATTTGTGGCTGTTGATGACACCACATTTGAAGTACATTTGTTACAACCCTTCAATCCGATGTTAGGTATTTTAAGCATGAATTATTGTTCGGTTGTGCCACAGGAAGTAGTAAAAAAATGGGGTAAAGATTTTAGAGAGCATCCTTGTGGAACCGGTCCATTTGTTTTTCAGGAGTGGGAGGATGCAGTGGTGATTACTTATCGTAAAAATGAACATTATTGGGAAAAAGACAGTGCTGGCAATTCGTTGCCCTATATTGATGGTATAAAATGTTCGTTTATAGACAGTAAGGCAACCGAGTTTTTAATGTTTATGCAAGGTGATTTAGATTTTATGAATGGCATCGATGTGTCGTTTAAAGATCAAGTATTGAGCAAAAAAGGAATACTGAAAAAAGAGTATGCCAATAAAATTTCCTTAGAAAAACATGCTTATTTGAATGTAGAATATCTAGGTTTTTTGTTGGATTCTTCTAAAAATAAAAATCATATTTTATTGAATAAAAAAATTCGACAAGCCATCAATTACGGATTTGATAGAAAAAAATTAGTAACCTATTTAAGAAACAATATTGGTATTGCAGCCCATGCGGGTATGATACCTGCTAGTTTAGAAGGCTTCGATTCTGCCATTGTAAAAGGCTATCGCTATCAGCCAGAAAAAGCCTTGGCACTTATCAATGAAGTAAAAAAAGAACTAGGTACCCTTCCTGAAATTACCTTGCTTTCTAACGACAACTATTCGGATCGTTGCAATTTTATAGCTTCTCAATTAACTTCTTTGGGATTAAAAATAAATGTAGAAATCATGCAACCTTCATTGTTGCGAGAGCAAATGAGCAATTCGGCTGCCGACTTTTTTTGGGCAACTTGGATTGCTGATTACCCGGATGCTGAGAGTTATTTGTCGTTGTTTTATGGGAAAAATACAGCGCCGCCCAATTACACTCGTTTTCAAAATGCAAACTTTGATAAACTATATGAAGCGAGTTTGTTGGAAAAAGACAATGCTAAAAAAATAGCGCTGTATCAAGCCATGGATCAAATCATCATTGAAGAAGCCCCCTGTGTTCCGCTGTTTTATGATGAGGTGATGCATTTTGTTCATAAAAGGGTGCATGGTTTTAGTACCAACAGTTTAAATTTAATTGAACTTAAAAAAGTAAGCTTAGATTGATATAAAAATAATCATATACATTTGAAATACTATGAGTGAAACAACACTGGTTGATTTAATGATTTTAAATCGTAGTTTTAAAGTAAAAGTGGATACCCAACAGGTTGCTTTGGTACAACAACGCATGGAGGCTATTCAAGCCAAATTACTTTCCTTGAAATCGAATTTTCCGGGTAGAGATGTGCAGGATTATTTGTCGATGGCCCTGATTGATGCAGTTTCGGAAAGCTTACAAACCGAAGACAATCAATTGAAAAACGAAACCCTTTTTGCAGAATTAAAAAAGCTCAATGAGCTGATAGATTAGCGATGACGAATAAAGAAATTGCAAATTATTTTAGCCTTTTGGCTAAATTGTCTGATATTCATAATGAAAATTCATTTAAGTCAAAAGCCTATAGTGTGGCTGCTTTTCAGATAGATAAATTGGGTTTTGATATAGAACATTATCCCAAAGAAAAGCTGGCGGCTGTTTTTGGTATTGGCGATAGCAATGCAAAAAAAATTATTGAAATTTTAGAAACAGGTAGGCTTGCAGCTTTAGAGGAATTGTTGGCAAAAACCCCTGAAGGGATTCAGGAATTGATGTCGATCAAAGGGATTGGTCCGAAAAAAATTGCTACCATTTGGCATGAACTAGGGATTGAATCACCTGGCGAATTATTGTATGCTTGTGATGAAAATAGATTAATTGCATACAAAGGTTTTGGAGAGAAAACACAACAAACCATCAAGGAAGCATTGGCGTTTTATTTATCGAATCAGCAACGATATTTATATGCTTCTATTGAGCCCATTGCATTGGGATTAGAAAAAAAATTACAACAATTATTTTCACATTGTGCGGTAAAAATTACAGGAGCTTTTGTGCGTCAATGTGAAATTATAGATGAGTTGGCTTTTGTTATTGCATGCAGTGAGGAAGAAATCATAGAAATACTAGCTCATCAAAATGGATTTGTATTTCAAGAAAATGACAATGGTGTTTTGAAATTCATGTTGAATGAGAGCATTCATATCGAAGTGCATGCATGTGATGAAAATACGTTTGTAGAAACTTTATTTTTTACTACCAATTCAGCGGATTTTAATGAGGCCTTTCAAACTCACTTTGAAGAAGTTATTTTTGAAGGTAATGCAGATGAAGAAGCTATTTTTGAACAAGCTGGTATTGAATTGATTGCACCTTGTTTACGAGAAAGTGAACAATCTATTGTATTAGCGAAAGAAAATAAATTGCCAACGCTGATTGAACCAAAAGATATAAAAGGAGTTATTCATAATCACAGCAAATGGAGCGATGGTAAAAATACCATTGAAGAAATGGCTTTGGCTTGTCAGCAAAAAGGTTATGAATATTTGGTTATGAGCGACCACTCGGTTTCTTCTTTTTATGCCAATGGATTAAGCATTGAGCGCATCGAAAAACAACAAGAAGAAATTGATGCATTGAATAAAAAATTTGCGCCATTTAAAATTTTCAAAAGCATTGAATGCGACATTTTAAATGATGGCAGATTAGATTATGAGGAGGCTGTTTTAGCTACGTTTGATTTGGTGATTTGCTCGGTTCATCAAAATTTAAAGATGACTGAAGAGAAAGCAATGCAACGCATTTTAACTGCTATCGAAAATCCATACTGTCATATTTTAGGCCATCCAACCGGTCGATTGTTATTGAGCAGAAAAGGTTATCCAATTGATCATTTAAAAATCATTGAAGCGTGTGTAAAAAACAATGTGGTTATTGAAATTAATGCCAATCCTCGCCGATTAGATATGGATTGGCGCTTCATTCAGCAAGCGATTGAAATGGGCGCAATGCTTTCCATCAATCCAGATGCACACAGTTTAGAAGGCATCGATGATATTCGTTTGGGAGTATTAGCTTCACAAAAAGGAATGCTTACCCAACCATATAATTTAAGTAGTTTGAGTTTGACTGCATTTGAAGCGTATTTGAAGAAGTTGAAAGTATAAAACTAAAAAAGCGCTGTTTTTTATTTAACCTCGTATTCTGTTTTTACCGTAATTGTGGCCGTTTTATTAATGCTTGAGGTATTAAAAGCGCCTCCATATGAATATTCTTCATTTTCATTTTGCCCAGTAATTTGAAAAACGCCCATGCTTGCTTTTTTGAGATCTCCTAAATCGGCTGCTGCATTTTCAGCAATAATTTCAGCTCGCTTATGCGCATCTGCACTGGCTTTGGCTAGCAATCCAATTTTTAAGTCGCCCAATTTTGAATAATAATAATTGGGTGATGAGGAGCTTAATTCTACCCCTTGTTGAATCAGCTGCGTAATTTCTCTTGAAATTTTATCTACTTTCAATAAATTATTGGATTCGATATTGATGGATTCAGATAATTTAAAACCAGTAAACGTAGAGCCATTTTGTCGACCACTTTCATCATAGGTGTAGTTGAATAATTTTTCGGTATTTATAGAAGAGGTAGTCATTTCTTCTTTTGAAAGTCCTTTTGTTTGCAGGTACTTCATGACGATTGCTTCATCTTTTTTCAATGCATCAAATGCTTCTTGCAGGTTGAACGAAGTTCGTGAAAAACTACCGCTCCATACAATCATATCAGAAACAAAATTTGTATCTGCAGCGCCTGTTACGGAAATGGTTTCCGTTTGTTTATATTTATAATTAAAAGCTTTTGAAAAAATGTATAAGCCGATCATAGAGGCTATAACAAGTACGAGTAGGGTTGAGTTTGGTTTTTTCATTATTCAAAGATATACAAATTTTAGATAAAAAAAGTCCCGATTTAAATCGGGACTTTTTACTATTTAAAAAAACAAATTTAGTTTTTTGTCAATTTAGTTTTTGTTATTTTACCATCAGACTCTAATTCAACAATATATGTACCAGCAGCTAATTCTTTTGTGCTGATAGTTTTTAAAATAGAAGAAGAGAATGTAGTTGTGTAAACAACTGCACCATTTAAATTCGTAATTCTAATAGTGTTTTTATTTCCAGTTACATTCGCAACACAGAAATGTGTAGTTGCAGGATTAGGATAAATTTCTAATGATTTAACGTCTGTAGCATTTGTAACAGATGTAGGGCTAACTACTTCAAAACCTAATGTATCGCTTTGAATTAAATATCGGATACTATCATCTAATACTTCAATGTTTTGCATAAATGCAAATGAAGCTGTAGATTCTAATTTTTTATCAATAGGGTTTAAGATACCATATACTACAGGAATTACAGA
>CANGUS010000020.1 GCA_947457085.1 Bacteroidota bacterium | reverse complement strand
TTACAATTCAATTGGGTATAGAGATGCAGCCATTGAAAAGGATACATTTTATTCTGCAAAAAATGGGCATCTTAATATAGATGTAAAAGTAAAAGAAGGCAAGCGATACTATTTTGGTGAAATTGAATGGAAAGGAAATACAAAATATACGAACGAACAATTAACGAAGCATACGGGTATCAAAAAAGGAGATATTTACAACAACGAATTATTGCAAAAACGATTAGGTAAAATCCCAACTCAGGAAGCAGATGACATCAGTTCTTTATACTTAGATGATGGCTATTTGGCATTTAATACAGATCTTGTTGAAAAATCAATTATGGGAGACACTATCAATTTTGAAGTAAAAGTGATAGAAGGTGAGCAGTATACTATCAGAAATGTCAATATTGCAGGCAATGACAAAACGCACGAACATGTTATTAGAAGAGAACTAAGAACCTATCCAGGCAGTAAATTTTCAAGAGCAGATATCATTCGTTCACAAAGACAAATTGCTAATCTAGGATTTTTTGATGCGGAAAAAATTGGCATACAGCCAACTCCGCACAATGATGGAACGGTTGATATAGATTATACCTTAACAGAAAAATCAGCTGATCAATTAGAGCTTCAAGCTGGCTTTGGTGGTGGTTTAGGAATAACAGGCACATTAGGCGTTTCGTTTAATAATTTCGCTTTAAAAAATATTGGAAAAGTAAAAAACTGGGATCCTTTGCCTATGGGCGATGGTCAAAAACTAGCCATCAGAGGACAAGCAAACGGAAGGCAATATAATTCAGTAAATGCAAGCTTTACAGAGCCATGGTTAGGTGGAAAAAAACCAAATTCATTGTCTGTTAGTTTATATAGAACTTATTTTGCGGCTGGAAGTCAATTTGCAACCACAACAGGTCACATGACCACTTTAGGAGCAGGAGCTACCATGAGTAAACAATTGAAATGGCCAGATGATTATTTTGTTTTATCTTATGGTTTAAACTATCAATTATATAAAATTAATAATTATACTTTCTTTTCAGATTTTAAGAATGGAGAGGCCAATAACCTAAGTTTAAAAATTAATTTAGGTCGATACTCAATTGATCAACCTTTGTATCCTAGAAGCGGTTCAAATATCTCTATGAGTTTGCAATTAACGGCACCCTATTCACTCTTAAGCGGTAAAGAATACACAACATTATCTACTGCAGAAAAATACAAGTGGATTGAATATCATAAATATCGTTTTACTGCAGAATGGTATCAACGAATTAAAGGAAATTTAATATTAAAATTAGCCACTAAACATGGTTACTTAGCATATTATAATAAAAATGTACAATCTCCTTTTGAACGATTTCAAGTGGGTGGAGATGGACTCTCGGGCTTTACTATTTATGGAAGAGATATTATCGCTCAAAGAGGATATGAAATATATTCAAATCAAACCAATGGAGCAGCTATCTTTAATAAATATCAAGCAGAATTACGTTATCCTTTTTCATTAAATCCTTCTTCCACTATTTATGGATTGGCATTTTTTGACGCAGCCAATGCTTGGGACAATTTCAAGAGTTTTAATCCCTTTCAATTAAGACGCTCTGTTGGTTTAGGGGTGCGTATATTTTTACCAATGTTTGGTTTATTGGGATTGGATTATGGATTGGGTATAGACAGATTAACGCCAGGTACAAAATTTGGGCAAGCTACCAAAATTAGCTTCATGTTAGGATTCGAGCCTGAATAGATAAATAATCGTTAAAGAATATTTACATTTCAAACTTTATCTCGTTCTTTGTAGTCAATAACTAAAATAAAAATTAAAATGAAAAAAATAATTGTAATTGCAATCTTATTTATTGCATCCTTCCAAGTACAAGCACAACGTTATTGCGTAGTAGATTCTAAATACATTTTAGAAAATTTGCCAGAATACAAGCAAGCGCAAACAAAATTAGATGAAGTATCTGCTCAATGGCAAAAAGATATTGATGCAAAACTTTTAGATGTAGATAGAATGTATAAAAGTTATCAAGCAGAGCAAGTAATGTTAAGTGATGACATGAAAAAGAAGAGAGAAGATGAAATCATAAAAAAAGAAAAAGAAGCGAAAGAATTACAAAAAAAACGCTTTGGTTTTGAAGGCGATTTATTTAAACGCCGTCAGGAATTAGTAAAACCAGTGCAAGATAAAGTATACAACTCCATCCAAAAATTAGCCACTTCAAAAGGATATGATATTATTTTTGACAAGTCGGCAGACTTGAGTGTATTTTACTCAGACAGCAAAATTGATAAAAGTGACGACATCCTGAAAGATTTAGGCGTAAGTATCCCAAAATCTAAATAAAGTAAATATTACTTCCATAGAAAAACTATATATTTACACTCTTTTTTTAACAAACAAGATAAAAACAATAAAATATAAATGAAAAAATTAATTATCGCTTTAGCATTCATCCTAACTTCATCGGTAACGTTTGCACAGCAAAAAATTGGATATATTAATTCTGAAGAATTAATTAGCACCATGCCAGAATACAAAAAGTATACAGCGGATGTAGAAGCTTACAAAAAAACGTTTGTAGACCAGTTAACCACAATGCAAAAAGAAATGGAAACAAAGTATAAAGCATATGAAGCAACTGCTAAAACTACATCTGATGAAATTAGACAAGTGAAAGAAAAAGAATTAAGCGACTTACAAGCAAGAATGCAAACGTTTCAACAAACAGCAGAAGAAAAAATTGCAGCAAAAGGACAAGAATTATTAAAACCAATAACAGAAAAAGCAGATAAAGCGATTCAAGATGTAGCTAAAGAAAAAAACTACAGCTATATTTTAGACGTATCTGCAGGTTCAATTATTTATGCATTGCCTTCAGATAATATTATTGGAGAAGTAAAAACAAAATTAGGAATTAAAGAAACAGCAGCTCTGCCTAAAAAATAATCATCACTAACAACTAATATGAAAAGCTATCTATATTTTAGATAGCTTTTTATATTCTTGATAAATATTGTAAATATTTTTATCTATAAAATGATAAAACTCACCTTAATCCTACTAGCTTATAACAAAATACTATTAAAAACATATTAATAAATCCTTATTTTTGTCTGGTATGGAACAACTAAAAAGAGTTAAATTCGTTAATAAAGAAAAAACACAATTTCTAAAAACATTAAAAGCAAGAGTTGATCAATATTTTATTGACAACAACATTGATAAATCTGCTAACTTAAAAATGAAGTTTAAAACCTTTGTTATGATTAGCATGTACTTGGTGCCAATCATTTGCTTATATGTTTTTAGTCCTCTGCCAACTTGGATATTAATGATATGCTATATAGTGTCTGGTTTTGGCGCAGCGGGTGTTGGTATGAGCGTTATGCACGATGCGAATCATGGTGCTTACAGTAATAATAAAATGGTAAATAAAGTTTTAGGTATCACCTTGAATTTTATTGGAGGATTTGATGTTAACTGGCGTTTGCAACATAACATTTTACACCATACCTACACAAATATTACCCATGTAGATGAAGATATTTCACAACGTCTTAAAATGCGTTGGTCTCCTCACTTTAAGTTTCACCCAGCACAACGATTTCAGCATATTTATGCATTCGCAGCTTATTGCTTAGCTACATTGAGTTGGGTATTTATAAAAGATTTCAAACAGTTTTATAATTACTCTCAAAATGGAGTAAACAAAGGAACTAAAATCCAAAAGGCAATGGATTTACTTAAATTAATTGTAAGTAAAGTAGTTTATTGGATATATATGTTAATTATTCCAATTGGATTTTTAGGATATACTCCTGGAATTATCATTGTTGGTTTTTTATTGATGCATGCCATTACAGGCTTTGTGTTATCTACTATATTTCAATTGGCTCATGTGGTAGAACATGCCGAGTTTCCATTGCCAAATGATGCAGGAAATATTGAAAATGAGTGGGCTATTCATCAATTACAAACTACAGCTGATTTTGGCCATGGAAGTAAGTTTCTTACTTGGTATACTGGTGGTTTGACTCACCAAATCGAACATCATATTTTTCCGGACATATGCCATATTCACTATCCAAAAATTGCACACATTGTTGAAGAAACAGCGAAGGAGTATGGAATTATGTACAACAATAATCCAACCTATTTTGGCGCCTTAAAATCTCATTACAGAGTATTAAAACAATTCGGTTTACCAAATGGCAAGTTCGATTTAGCGAATGCGTAGGTTTAATTTTTAAAAAAAGTAAATGGTCGTAATAAAATTATTACGACCATTTTTATTTTATTGCTAAATAACAATTGAAGTGAATATGGTAGCAGTGTCAAATTCATTGAAAACTCGATAAAACCTAAAAAACAGAAATTCGTTAAAAATGTGGATGAAATTATGATTTCGTCTATTATTTTTTAATAATCCGTCAACTTTATTCTAAAAATATAAAAAAAAAATTGTGAGAATGAAATGAATTCATTATCATTGTATTTCAAAAATAGAATAAAAGCAGTATGAGAAAAGTAATATTCAATCTTGTCGCTATATTAGCAATGATTTCTTTAGGAAACACTGCATTTGCACAATACAAAGACGATGACATGGTAAGAATTTACAGATGGTTAAGTAACAACAATGAATTTGTTACTTTAGCAGAAGGTGAAATTCAAGAAGGTCAATTATTACAATGGCATTACAAAGAAAAAACATTTTTGTTTTATGCATACAAAACACCTTCAAGCGATCGTGTTGCCGTTTACAGATGGACAAATCCAGTAACAAACGACCAAGTGAGTATTGCAGAAGATGAATTAACAGATAGTGATATGAACTTAAAAGGGTATACATTAAAATCATTGCAATTTTATGTTCCAGTTCGCAGATCTCAAAATCATGTTGCTGTTTATCGTTGGTACAGAAGCAGAACCAAAGATTGGGTTACCATTCCTGAATTTGGCGATACTGATAAATACATCGACAAAGGGTATAAAATGAAAACCTTCCAATTTTATGGTATTATGCGTAATGAATATGAAAGATAATTTTCATTACTAAATTGTAGTTATTTAAAAAATCTCGTAACATTTGTTACGAGATTTTTTTTATGACTTTACGGAGCAAATTTATCTATCTTAAAAATGGAAGTCAAACTATTCTATTTAAAACCCAAAGAATTAAGGGTTTAAATTATTCGTTGTACATACTCACATTTTCTGAAATATTAATCGGCAGCTTGATATAAACACCTTCTTTGCCAATTTTTGCAGTACCTTGTATAGTAATTTTGTTCGTTTTAGAAAACAAGGCTTTAAGTGCTGTTCCTGCAGCTTTTATTGGATCAAAATGCGCAATGATTGGAAATAAAAAAGAAGCTTTTTTTGCAATTTGTGTTTTCTTGGGTTGATCGGCAATACCTATAAATTGATCGTTTAAGTATATATTCAAATTGGTTTCTTTTACATCCAATCCGAAATTATTCGGATTAAAATATTCTATATCCATTTGAATAGCTGTATTATTAAAACTAAGTGTTTGAAGTTTAGGGTTTTTTATCCCTTTATACTCTAGTTCTTTTATGCTATTGCAGCTAGCAGCAGATATAATTAATATAATTGCTAAAGAGCAAGTAATAAATAAGATTGATTTCATTATAATTTTCATTTAATTAAAATATTCAAAAACACGATATTTTAGTTTATTATCACCATTTGTAGGGTCTTGAAGTAAAACTCTTTTCCAATATGGGTTGACTAAAATATCTTGCTCTGAGGAGTGTAAAATAATCAATTGATCAGAGATGTTCCCGGGTTGATAAAAAAGAAATTTTACATTTTTTCGACCTTTTGTTTCGTAATAAAACCATACTTCATAGGGCAGAGAGCCTTCCTCATTATCTCTTTTTTCTGTTATATTGGGCTCCCCGAACATCAAATACAATTTTCCTCTGTCGGTTTCAAAGCCAGGCATTCCATTTCTGCCATATTTTTTAGCTACATAATTTAATTTTTCAGCATACATTTTCCATTCTTTTTCAGGCGCAGAGCTATTTCTATTATACCAAAAATTATAAAAAAATTGGGCTGCATTAATATCATTTTCTTCCATGGCTGCAATAGCCCTAATTTCAGATACCTCAGCAATTGGAACAAGTGCTTTTATGTTTTTTAAAAGTTGTTTTGGGTTGTAATTTGAAACAAAAGAGTTTTGAATATTGAAGTTTTTAGGGATTGTTATTTCCTCAAAATCATTTTTTAAAATCGCATTGCCATTTCTAATGGTTTGAAATCCTTTTTTTATACTAGCAATTACTTCTAGTTGTTTGTTTACTATAGACACAATAATATCATAATTTCCGGAAATTAAATTATTAGAAATATCCAGGCTATCGATAAAGGCAGTGTTGTTTTCAGAATGTAAAAGAATCTTTTTTTGAATGATTGGCTTCAATCGGCTTTGTTGAATTGATTTTTTCTTTATTTCAATGGAAAGGGAGTTGCTATCCGTTCTATTTTTTACGAAAAAAGAAATGAAAATTTTATTTTTATCAACATCAAAAAAAGGAAAATCCATATCCTCAAAAGGGATTTGATTATTGGATGAAATTTTTAGATCAAATAAAGTATCTTTTTTTTGAGAAAAAGTATTTTTATTGAAGATCAAAGCCAGAAAAATAAAGAGGATGATTATCTTTAATCGCATTTTGTAAATGTACAAATATGAATGAAAATATCGTCTTATTAGAATGTGAAAATTTTCCTTGCATCGCATGGTATCAAATGTTTTTGAATAATGAAAATATTCAAATCGAACAGCATGAATATTTTGTTAGAAAATCTTTCAGAAACAGAGCCGTTATTGCCGGTCCAAACGGTTTGGTGACCTTGAGTATTCCATTAAAAGGAGGTCGAAATCAAAAGAATATCATGCAAGACATTGAAATTTCCTATGATGAAAATTGGCAAACTGTACATTGGAAAACCATAGAATCTTGTTATCGCAGATCACCTTATTTTGAATATTATGCGGATGAAATTAAAAGGTTGTTTGAAAAAAAACATCATTTTTTAATCGATTATAATGTACAATGTCTTCAAACAATAAATCAATTGTTGCATGTGAAAAAAGAGCTAGTACTTACCGAGAAATATCAAAAAACCCCTTCAGATACTTACATAGATGCTAGAAATATCTTTGATGAAAACAAGGACATTCACTTACCATCCTATATTCAAGTTTTTCAGGATAGAATAGGCTTTAAAAGCAACCTTAGTATTTTAGATATGCTATTTTGTGATGGAAAAACACTTATAGAAAAACTTAGAAAATAAATTACTCAATAGATAGTGAGGTAATTTCTTTCATTTTTACAAATTCACCAATTCTTGGTAAATAGTATTCTACTTCTTTAAATTCGATAGTAGCTTTTTTATTGATGAAGTCTTTTGAACTCTCAATTAATTTATCGGCATTTGTAAAATATTCTAAAATCATTAATTTTATTTCTCTGCCTTCATTAGTTTTAACGAACAAATAAGCTAAATCATCCTTTGTAAATTTAGTAATTGTACCAGTTATTTTTTGAATGGAAGTAGCAGTCTTGTCTTCTTTTAAATAATCACTCATTAAAGTGGATCCGTCTTTGGTTTCTTGGTTTAAATATTTAATAAAACTTTCAGGACAAATGGTAGCCATTCTTAAACCTACTTTTTCTCCAAATTTTTCCATACTACTTTCATCTTTTAAGTTCATTTCGATGTGTAGTTTTTGAGCTTCAGAAATCATACAAAAACCCAATTCCATTTCAATTTCCTCTTTTGTTTTGTTTTTAAAGTTTTTAGTTTTCAAACATTCGCAGGTTTTTTCAGCCAATTGATCAATTTTGTCCTGTGCAAATAGATTTTGAAAAGAAAAGCATATGATGACTAAAAAAAATAGTTGTTTCATGTTAGAATTATTAAAGTGTGTAAATTTAGGATGGTAATTTGTTTAATGCAAACAAAAATGAATGGATTTCATATTTATGATCAATCTAAAATTAGTTTTAAATTAATAAAATTCATGTTTACATTTGTACCTATAACTTTAAATAGATTTTTAACTTTCGATGCAAAATAAATATACAGACCTTGTAAAACAAACTTTTGATTTTCCTCAAGAAGGTTTTCAGGTTAAAGACAATTATCTACAATTTAATGGAGTTGATTTAAAAAAGTTAATTGATAAGTATGGCACGCCATTTAAAATAACATTTTTACCTAAAATAGGTATGCAAGTTAGTAAAGCAAAAAAGATGTTTGCAGATGCTATGAAAAAACATAAGTATGAAGGCGAATATTATTATTGTTATTGTACTAAAAGCTCCCATTTTTCTTTTATCGTGGAGGAAACGATAAAACATGGAGTGCATTTAGAAACTTCTTTTGCTTATGATTTAGAAATTATCAAAAGCCTATATCAGCGAAAAAAAATAACAAAAGATACCTTTGTTATTTGCAATGGTTTTAAAACAAAAGCGTACACTAAAAATATTTCACAACTGATTAATAGTGGATTTACAAATGTGATTCCGATTTTAGATAATAAAAATGAGTTTGAAGAATATAAAAAATCTATCAGAACGAAAGATCCTGTAAAAATAGGTATTCGAATTGCAGCTGAGGAAGAACCTACTTTTGATTTTTATACTTCTCGATTAGGGATTAGAACCAGAGATGTTTTGGAATTTTATGTAGATAAGCTAAAAGGGAATGAACGTTTTCAACTAAAAATGCTACACTTCTTTATGAATAAAGGCATTAAAGATGATATTTATTACTGGAGTGAATTAAACAAAGTACTTCATTTATATTGCCAGTTGAAAAAAATTGCTCCCGAATTAGATAGTTTAAATATTGGCGGAGGATTCCCTATTAAACACTCTTTGGCATTCGAATATGATTACAATTACATGGTGAATGAAATAGTCGCAACTATTAAAAAAGTATGTAAACAAAACAAAGTAGATGTGCCTAATATTTTTACTGAATTTGGGTCTTTTACAGTAGGTGAATCTGGAGCAATTATTTATAGCGTTTTGGATGAAAAAATGCAAAATGACAGAGAAATTTGGTATATGATTGATAGCTCATTTATTACAACTTTACCTGATACTTGGGGAATAGGTGAAAAATTCTTAATGCTACCAGTTAATAAATGGGATGAGGAATATCAAGAGGTTCATTTAGGTGGTTTAACATGCGATAGTCACGATTTTTATACTTCTGAAGAACATATTAATGCGGTGTTTTTGCCAAAAAGTAAAAATATAGCTATTAAAGAAAAACAAGAGCCTTTGTACATCGGCTTTTTTCATACTGGAGCTTATCAAGACCAATTAAGTGGTTATGGTGGAATTAAGCATTGTATGATTCCTTCACCAAAACATGTGGTTATTGAGTATGATAAGTCTGGAAAATTAGTAGATTGGTTGTATGCAAAAGAACAAACATATCAAAGCATGTTGAAAATTTTAGGATACATTAAATAGATTCAATCTGAAAAATTTCAACAAGAACATAAACTAACAAAAATCAAAAAAAACACGTCTTTTTAAAAAACAATAATTAAAAAAAATTATGAAACAGTTATTTAAAACATCAATGACAATAGTTTTATTATTCGCATTAGGATTTTCTCTTCAGTTTTTACAATCATGTAGAAAATCTAGTAATGATAGAATATATATTCCATACAATAATAGTAAAACCGTTGTTGCAAGCATTATGGGCTTTGTAACAGACGAATCAGGGGGAATTATAGAAGGGGCTACCGTTACGACTGGTGGTTACACTACAATTTCTGATGTAAATGGTTATTTTCATTTTGACAATATCACTACTCCATCTCATGCAACTACTGTTTTAGTTTCAAAAGGAAATACTTACTTTAAAGGGTCTAGAACCATTGCAGTCAATGCGAACCAAAAACATGTATTAAAAGTTAGTTTAATTGCGAAAGGAACACCAGGAACTTTTGTGGCTGCAAATGGTGGAAGTGTATCTTTTGCAAATGGATTAGTATTAGGCTTCCCTGCTGGCGGAATAGTTAATCAGGCTACTGGTTTAACATATAACGGACAAGTATATGTGTATGCTCATAAAATAGACCCTACTACTCAAACAGGTTTAAACACAATGCCAGGTGATTTAAGAGGAATTACTGCTAATGGTGGTGAAGAGCGATTATTAGAAAGTTTTGGTATGATGGTTGCTGAATTATATTCAGTAGATGGACAATTATTACAAATTAGACCAGGATCTGAAGCAACTATAACATTAACTGTACCAACTTCATTGCAAGCGAAAGCTCCTGCTACGATTCCATTATGGTATTTTGATGAAGCAAAAGGTATTTGGGTTGAAGAAGGTACTGCTATTTTAACAGGCGGTAAATATGTTGGTAAAGTAAAGCATTTTTCATTTTGGAATTGTGATACACCAGCTGCAGCTATCGATTTAGAAATGACATTAGTAGATCAATTTGGAACTCCATTAAGCGGTTATTTAGTTAAATTGACGAACACCGCAAATAATAATTCTCGAACAGGAACTACCAATACTGCTGGATGGGTAGGTGGTTTAGTGTACCCTAGTGCTACAATGCAAATGGAAGTATATGCATTGTCATCGATTTGTGGAACTACAACTCCAATCTATTCTCAAACAGTTGTAACTAGTACTATTAATTTAAATTTAGGAACTGTTACAATTCCAATTACCACTCCTGCAGCAGCTACAATAAGTGGTTCTATCGTTGATTGTTCTGGTAATCCTATCAGCAATGGAAGTGTGGTGTTGTCACCTTATAATATTGTTATCACGCCAAATGCATTAGGACAATTTATATACACCTTCCCTTGTACTCCATCTACTCCGATAACCATGTATGCATATAATCTTACAAATAATGTGTATGGAACTTCTTCTGCTTCATTGGTTAATGGATTAAATAATATTGGTGCGCTCAACGCTTGTGGAAGTGTAAGTCCTTACTTAAGTGTGGATATGACCAACATTTCAACTTCAATTAATTTCCAATATACGTTTAATGCTCCGGCAAGTTCTATTTTACAGTATATTAATATTCAAGGAACTACAGGAAATGTATTATCTGCTAACAACTCTATCGTTGGAAACAGTGTATATATGATGGTTTCTGACACTACAGTAGGTACACATGCGGTAACCAATGCCTCATTTACTTTACCACTTTCTGGTTTCACTGATTCTAATTTCACAGTACAACCTGGTTCAACAGTTACCTATACTGGTTACCCAACTTTCCCTGGTGATGTAATTGGAAATTACTCATTGAATTTAGTAGGAAATATAACAGGTAATAATTATACTGTAACGGGTTCTTTTAGAGCGCCAAGACAAAATTAATATCACACAAAATAAAATTCAATGGCTACTTCTGTTGAGGTAGCCATTTTTTATTTATCTATAGATGTAAAGGATTTCATCCGCTTTTGAGTATGCTAATGAAAACGTTCATTTTGAAAATGTTTAGTAATAAAAAAATCCGATACTGAAAAGTATCGGATTTTTTATAAGAGTTGTATTGTAATTACAATAGAGATTCATATCTTCTAGATACTTCATCCCAATTTACGACATTCCAAAATGCAGCGATATAATCTGCTCTACGATTTTGATAGTGTAAATAATAAGCATGTTCCCAAACATCCATTCCTAAAATTGGTGTACCTGGACATTCAGCAAGATCCATTAATGGATTGTCTTGGTTTGGAGTTGAGCATACACAAAGAGTTTTGTCTGCTTTTACACTCAGCCAAGCCCAACCGCTTCCAAAGCGTGTCATGCCTGCATTTGCAAAATCAGCTTTCATTTTTTCTAATCCACCTAATTGTGACTCAATCGCTTCAGCTAATTTTCCTGAAGGATTTCCGCCACCATTTGGAGATAAAATATCCCAAAATAATGAATGATTAAAATGTCCACCACCGTTGTTGCGCACAGCCATTGGTAATTTTGACATGATAGCCATCAATTCTTCTAATGATTTGTTTTCATGCTCAGTGCCGGCCACTGCTTTATTTAAATTGTCAACATACGCTTGATGGTGTTTGCCATGATGAATTTGCATGGTTAAAGTATCAAAGTGTGGTTCAAATGCATCATGATTGTATGATAATGCAGGAAGTGTAAATGCCATAATATTTAGTTTAAATTGTTAATATATTAGTTTGCAAAGATAATAAAATTTAAAGGGATTGGATTTTAAAATAACAATAGTGAATTAGTTTACTTTATTATTTTGTACATTATTCTGTAGTCCAAGTGGTTAATCCATGATTGGTAAATGTATAAGGTTTTAATACACCTTTTTCTTTACTCAAAGCGTCTATTACAGCATGTCGAGTATTATTTGGACAATAAAAAATCATAAATCCACCACCACCAGCACCACTAATTTTTCCACCGGTAGCTCCAGCTTTTTTAGCAATCTCATAAAGATTTTCAATAGCACTATTGCTTATACTTGCGGCCATATTTCTTTTTTGTTCAAAACCGTAATCTAAAATATTCCCTATTTCTTTTAGATTTCCTTTCAATAGTGCTTCTTTCATTTGTTGAGCTTGCTCTTTCAAATTGTGCATTGCTTCAAGTGATTTTTCATTTTTATCAGCTACATTTTTTTGTTGTTCTTTAATGATAGTCGCACTTTCTCTGCTTGTCGCTGTAAAAAATAACAATAAATTATTCTCTAATTCATGTAAATATTTTGATGAGATTCTGAGAGGATTTACGATGACTTTATCATTAGCGTAAAATTCCATAAAATTTACACCACCAAAAGTAGCAGCATATTGATCTTGCTTACCACCTGCTAATTTTAAATCATTACGCTCAATATCATAGGCATAATGGGCAATGTCATAATCACCTAAAGGCAGTTTGAGCATTTCTACAAAAGCACCTAAAATAGCTACTACTAAAGTAGAAGATGTACCTAAGCCTGAACCAGCAGCAGCATCTACATAGGTTGAAATTAATAAACCATTTGTGTGAAAAGGGTAATCTTTTTGAATTCTATTGTATACGCCTTTTGCTAAATCAAGGGTGCCATTTATTGGCAAATGATTATTTATTGTATGCTCTTCAATTTCATTTCTATCAAATGCTTGAATGATTATTTTGTTAGAATTAGTAGCCTCAATGGTAGCATGTGCACTTGCAGAAATTGTAATATTTAAAATAGCGCCTCCATACAAATCACTGTAAGGGCTAACGTCTGTTCCACCACCTGCTAGTCCAATTCTTAAAGGGGCTTTGCTTCTAAATATCATATTTTAGTATTTATTATGTCAATCAAATATACAGTTGAAAACTATAGTAGAATGGAATCAAGTGCTTTTTTTGAGATGTTGTCCCAAGAATAATGGTTGTAAAATAATTGATTTGAATTGAGCACTGTTTTTGAGTGGATTATTTCATGGGTAAATTGTGCCCAATCATTGTCATCAACAATTTTCAATCTTCCTTCTGTAAATGCTTCACTTATTCCAATAGCCCCATTTTTA
>CANGUS010000019.1 GCA_947457085.1 Bacteroidota bacterium | reverse complement strand
TGAAAAAAAGAACAGCAGAAGCTTGTGTAAACGGAAGCGTTGGATACTATGGTAATCCACATTGGTCTGCTGGTGCAAATATTCATTATTTACATGGTATTGGTAGAAAAAAACAATGGTTTAGTATTGGTGGAGGTATAAGAGCATTGGCTTTTAGCACTAAAAAAAGAAGTTACAACACATCTAGCTATGATTTAAAAGCATTAAACGTAGGTGGAGCTGACACCGTATATATGCCTGAAGTGCAAACGAATACACTGAACGCCTACATTGCTATGAAACTGCATATTAAAAGAGGAGTGGATATATTTTTTACAACCGATATTGCCGGTATAAATTTTGGAGATTCAAAATCAGGTTATTTTCGCTCTTATGAAACAGACCCAATTCCTCCAGGAACTAAAGTACGTTCAGAACCTTATGCTTTCAATTACAACGGAGGCTATTTTACCGAAAGCTATGGTAGCATAATGTCTGAACTTTATGGATCATTTCGTTTGAACGAAGTTTTAAAATGGAGATTGGGTTTAAATTATTATAGAAACGAATATAAAATGGACCGCAATATTCCAATGAATGGAAAACGCTTTTCTCAAGGACATTTTATGGTAATTACCGGTTTAGCCTTTGACATTCGTTGGCATAAAACAGTTGAACAATCAAGATATTTATTATATTAATGATAAAAAAATGTCAATAAACTCAGAAGCAACTTCGGTTGCTTTTTTTTATTTACTTTTGTGCCACTTTGAGCGAAAATAAATCCATAGCATTTCACACATTAGGTTGTAAACTTAATTTTTCTGAAACATCAACAATTACTCGATTGTTTGATGAAGAAGGTTATGACAAAAAAGAATTTACACAAGAAGCAGATGTATATGTCATAAACACCTGCTCCGTAACCGAAAATGCGGATAAAGAATGCAAGCAGTTGATTCGGAAAGTTAAAAAACAAAATCCAAATTCAACCGTTGTAATTACTGGCTGTTATGCCCAATTAAAATCAGCAGAAATTGCCAAAATAGAAGGAGTAGATATTGTGATTGGAGCTGGAGAAAAATTTAATATCGTTCAGCACGTAAAAGAATATAAAAAAAATGGCGAAGCCAAAATTTGTAGTTGCGATATAGATGAGATAGAAGGTTTTCATTCATCTTATTCAAAAAATGACAGAACAAGAACTTTTTTAAAAGTACAAGACGGATGTGATTATAATTGCTCATTTTGTACCATTCCTTTGGCTCGTGGACACAGCAGAAGTGATACGATTGAAAACGTAGTAGAAAATGTAAAAGCAATTGCTTCAGGTGGTGTAAAAGAAATTGTGTTAACAGGTGTAAATTTAGGTGACTTTGGAAAAGGCTATAATGGCAATCGAAAACACGAAGAAAACATTTATGATTTAATAAAAGCCTTAGATAAAATTGATACCATTGAACGATACAGAATTTCATCCATTGAACCCAATTTACTGACCAATGAAATTATTGATTTTGTTGCAATATCAAAACATTTTATGCCGCACTTCCATATTCCATTGCAAAGCGGAAGCAATCAAGTGTTAGGAGAAATGCGTCGTCGGTATAAAAGAGAACTCTATCAAGAACGGGTAGAAAAAATAAAATCAGTGATGCCGCATGCTTGTATCGGCGTGGATGTAATTGTAGGATTTCCCGGTGAAACTGAGGAAGAATTTCAAACGACGTATGATTTTTTACATCAATTGGATGTATCTTATTTACATGTTTTTACTTATTCTGAAAGAGAAAATACCTTGGCAAATGAAATGCAAGGCGTTGTGCCAATTCATATCAGAAAAGAGAGAAATGCAATCCTTCGAAACCTGTCAGAAAAGAAGATGAATTTTTTCACTGAACAACATAAAAACCAAATTCGAAAAGTATTGTTTGAACACCAAGACAAAGATGGCTTGATGGAAGGATATACAGATAATTATATTCGAATTCGTTTGCCATACGAAGAAAGCAGCGTGAATGCGATTGTAGAAGTAGTGATTTAATACTATTAAACAACATCGACCATCATTGATAAAGGAAGATTCTTTCTAAAGGATATTAAAAATTAGCAGAAACTAGTTTATATACTAAAACAACTAAGAACTCTTACCTATATTTGCATTTCAATTTTTTTTATGACGATTTCTTACAACTGGCTACACGAATATTTAAACGAAACAATAGAACCCAACGAACTTTCTAAAATCCTAACTTCTGTTGGATTAGAAGTAGAAAGTATGGACAAGTTTGAAACTGTAAAAGGTGGTTTGGAAGGTTTGTTTATTGGTAAGGTAATGGAATGTGAGCAACATCCAAATGCCGATAAATTGCGTTTAACGAAAGTAGATATTGGCAAACCAGAAATGTTAAAAATAGTTTGTGGTGCACCCAATGTAGCTGTTGGTCAAACCGTTGTAGTAGCCACTATTGGCACTACCATATATCCAACCAACGGGGAGCCTTTGACTATGAAAAAAGCTAAAATTAGAGGAGAAGAAAGTGAAGGGATGATTTGTGCAGAAGACGAAATTGGCTTAGGGGATAGTCATGATGGAATTATTATTTTGCCTGAAGGAACACCAATTGGCATGACGGCTAAAGAATACTATCAATTACCTGCTTCTGACATTACCTATGAAATTGGCTTAACGCCCAATCGTATGGATGCTATGAGCCATTTAGGAGTGGCAAAAGATGTGGTAGCTTATCAAATTAATATTGGAAAAGATGTGAGTTGTCAGATGCCAGATGTCAGAAAAGAAAATCTGAATAAGCCAGACAACCAACAACCGACAACCGACATCAAAATTTTTATTGAAAATGAAAATTTGTGTGCTCGATATGCTGGTTTAACGATTTCAAATATTGAAGTAAAAGAGTCACCAGAATGGATGCAATTAAAATTGAAAGCCATTGGCTTAAGACCAATTAATAATATTGTGGATATTACGAATTTTGTGATGCATGAGTGTGGACAGCCTTTGCATGCATTTGATTTAAGTGAAGTGAAAGGTGGAAAAATAATCGTTAAAACAGTTAAAGACAAAACAAAATTCACCGCATTAGATGGTAAAGAAATAGAATTAAATGATACCGATTTAATGATTTGCAATGAAAGCGAACCGATGTGCATTGCAGGTGTGTATGGTGGTTTGCAATCTGGTGTAAAAACAACCACTACCTCTATATTTTTAGAAAGTGCATGGTTTTTGCCAGATGCTATTCGTAAAACTTCGATGCGTTTAGGCTTGAGAACAGACTCTGCGATTCGTTTTGAAAAAGGAGCGGATATTAGCAATGTTACCTATGCCTTACAACGAGCTGCCAATTTAATTGTTGAATTAGCTGGAGGACAAATTTCATCGAATATGATGGATGTATACCCTAGTCCTTTTGAACAAAAAACCATTCAACTATCTTATCAAAAAATTCGTTCATTGGCTGGTAAAGAATATGGCACAGATCAAATGAAAAACATTTTGTTGAATTTAGGTTTTGGGATTAAAGAAGAAACCGCAACAGGTTTATTAGTTACCGTTCCATTTTCTAAAACCGATGTTACCATGCAAGCCGATGTAGTAGAAGAAATCATGCGCATTGATGGCTTAGACAATATTCCTTTTACAGGAACTATGAATTATCGTTTACCAACGGAAACTAAAGCTTACAAAGCAAATACAAAACAACACATTGCTTCACAATTAGTGACTAAAGGCTTCAATGAAATATTCACCAATTCAATAACCAATGCAGCATACTACCCTGAAAATCAGGCGATCGTTAAAATGATGAATAGCTTGTCTGCTAATTTAGATACCATGCGATTTTCAATGTTAGAAACTGGTTTAGAAGCAGTTGCTTACAATTTGAATCGTAAAAATAATCAATTGAAGTTTTTTGAATTTGGAAAAATTTATTCAAGAAATGAAAATGAATTTATTGAAACGGAACAACTAGCCCTTTATTTATCAGGTAATTATCGCCAGCCGCATTATACTGAAAAAGGAAAAGCCATTGATATTTATTTTGTTAGAGGAATTGTTGAAAGTTTATTCCCGAACTTAAAATTGGTTTTTGAAATAGAAAATAACGGCTTAACTATTTTATTGAAAAATAAAAAAATGGGTAGCATTGAAGAAATTGCTGCATCTAAGTTGAAACAATTTGACATAAAACAAGCCGTTTGGTATGCCGTTTTAGATTGGGATACAGTAAAAGCTGGGATTGAAAATTATAAATTAACGTTTACAGAAATCCCGAAATTTCCAGTAATGCAGCGTGATTTAGCCATGGTGGTAGATAAACAAGTGAAATATCAAGACATTCAATCTGCAGTGAAACAAGCCAAAAGTAAATTACTACAATCTGTAAACTTATTTGACATATTTGAAAGCGAAAAATTAGGGAAAGACAAAGTTTCGTATGCGGTTAATTTCTCTTTCTACGACAATCAAAAAACACTGACAGATGTAGAAGTGGAAACAGAAATGAAGGCTATCATTAAATCATTGGAAAATAATGTTGGAGCGGTTGTAAGAGGAAATTAATTTTTGTCTTCTCTTTCAAACAACCAACCTAAAGGCTTAAATCTTTTTTCATATTGCAATCCGAATTGTTCAATTGATTTTTTGATATGATTGATACATGCATCCACATCATCAGTCACTAACATTAAATCCAAATCTTCGGGAGAGATGGTTCCTGTATGCTTCATGTCTTCAATATATTTTATTAAACTTTCATGAAAAGGTTTATCAAAAATTACGATAGGAAAGTTTTTAATTTTTTTACATTGAATAAGTGTGAGTGCTTCAAACAATTCATCCATCGTGCCAAAACCTCCAGGCATAACCACAAATGCATACGAGTATTTTATGAGCAATGTTTTTCTTACAAAGAAATATTTAATGGTTACCCATTTATCTAGATATGGGTTTTCATGTTGTTCAAAGGGCAGTTCAATATTACAACCTACACTTCTTCCTCCCACATCTTTTGCCCCTCTGTTTGCTGCTTCCATAATACCTGGCCCACCACCTGTCATAACCGTAAAACCGAGCTTTGCGATTCTAGCGCCAATTTCTCTTGCTTTTATATAATGAGGATGCGTTTCAGGAAAGCGAGCTGAACCAAAAATAGTTACACAAGGACCGGCAAAGTGTAAGGTTCTAAAACCTTTAATAAAATCTAACACCGTTCTTATGGTCACTTTAAAATCTTGTAATCTACTTTGGGGACCATCCAAAAATTGTATTTCTTCTGCTGAGTTTGTCATTTTCTATGATTGTAAATTCGAATGTAACGCATCCTTTAAAATTGGACTAATAATTTTAAGTTAAATATAAAGAGATTCTATAAGAAAGATTTTATCATTGATCAATTATTGTGCTAATTTCGTCATATTAAATAGATAAATGAATGATTCAAAAACTCATATTCCCTTTTTTATTAGCTCTATTTTTTAGTCAATTTTGTACAGCGCAAAATTTAAATGAACTAATTAAAGACAAAAAAAACTTAAGCGAAATTTCAGCTATAGCATCAACTTATTTTAAAAACAAACCTTCGCTATTTCCAAAAGGGAAGTATGTCGATAATGAATACATTCAATTTAAACGCAAAGAATATTATTGGCAGCATCGAGTAAATGAAGATGGGTCCTTACCAAACTTACAAGCTCGATTTGAAATTTATAAATCTTTGCAAAATCAAACACTCAACAAAAAAACAAGAGCTAACACATGGAGAAACATTTCTCAAACATCCTCTGTGAGTGGGTATGATGGTATGGGTCGATTATTATCGATTGCTTTTCACCCTACAGATACCAATACATTTTATGTAGGTGCATCAATCGGCGGAATTTGGAAAACGAGTGATGGAGGAAATTCATGGACGCCTTTAGGGGATGAGCTACCTTATTGCAGTGTTGGAAATATTGTGGTTGATTTTCAAAATCCGTCCACACTTTATTTAACTGTAGGACAAAATCAAGGTTGGTGGGAATATGGTTTGGGTATTTACAAATCGACTGATGGCGGACAAAATTGGATCGCTACTTCACAGATTTCAAATTATACGGATGTAGTTGTTTATTATAAATTAATGATGTCGCCCAATGACCACTCCACTTTATACAGTGCACAATCGAATGGATTTTGGAAATCTATAGATGCAGGCACTACTTGGACTAAAATACTAACCGGATCATTTATTGACTTCGAATTTAAACCCAATAATCCAAATACCATTTATCTTTCTAAAAGAGAAAATGGAAGCGAAGTTTTCAAAACTACCGATGCTGGTTTAACTTGGAATCCAATTACATCATTCGGGATATCGAGCAATAATATAGAAATTGCCGTAACGCCTATTGATAGTAATTATATTGGTTTGGGCACAGTTGGTGGAGGTGTAAAAAAATTTTATTTGTCTACCAATGGAGGAACCAATTTTGTTTTAAAAAGTAACGATATTGATGACAATGCAGTTGTTCATTTTTCAAATACAAACAAAAATAAAATTTATTGTGGTTATGTTTCAAACTTTCGATCAACGGATGGAGGAAGCAATTGGACACAAATAACCAATTGGTATAATGACGGTGTATTACCTGCTGTTCATGCAGACAATCAATTTGCTCTAGCCAATCCACTTCAACCCAATTACATATATTATTGTAATGATGGAGGTTTGTATAGATACAATGAAACAAACAATACTTGGAAAGATTTATCAAATGGATTAATCATTACCCAATTTTATAAGATTGCCAATTCACAACAAGATTCTGTATTTATGATTGGTGGCACGCAAGATAATGGTGGACGAAAACGAATTGCGTCTTCTTCTTGGGATGCAACCAATGGAGGAGATGCAATGGAAGTTGCGATCAACCCTACCAATGATCAAACTATTTATACCACTTACGTATATGGACAATTATATCGATCCTATGATCAATGGGGTACCGATGTTTATAATGAAATTACTCCGGATATCAATGGCGGTTCTTGGGTAACTCCTTATTTGTTAGATTACAATAATCCATTCAGAATTGTTGCAGCTTATAAAAATGTTTGGTTATCAAATGATGAAGGTGATAACTGGACTCAAATAAGCAATAATATTACAGGAAACACAACTACTAATTTAACTGTTTTAGACATTGCACGAACCAACTCAAATGTAATTTATACAGGTAGAGCTAATAAAATATATTATACAAATAATTTAGGCGGCAATTGGTCAACAAAAACAATTCCTGGAGTGAGCAGTTTTTTTACAGAGGTTTCACAAGTATTGGTTCATCCAAAAAATGAAAATGTAATTTATGTGACGAAATCAGGATATAGTACCAATAATAAAATATACAAATCAATAGACAATGGAACTACATGGAAAAACATTACCTACAACGTTCCAAATATTCCTGTAAATTGTATTACCATCGATGTAGAAACTGATTCGTCAAACGTAGACATGTATATTGGAACCGATGTAGGCGTTTTTTACAAAAAAGAATTGGATACTGTTTGGCAATATTTCGGAATGGGAATGCCTAACACAGAAGTTGCAGACTTAGAAATTTATTACCCAACAAGAAAATTACGAGCTGGTACACATGGTAGAGGTATTTTTGAAATTGATTTAAATCCACTAGCCATTCCGACTTCAAACTCTACGATTAAACAAACTGTAAATGAAATCAAATTATTGGAAAATCCTGTGAGCCACATGATTTCAATTCAGATTAATACGAATGAAGAAGAGTCTTTTACTTTTTCTATTTTAGATGGATCTGGAAAAGTTATGAAAAAAGAAACTTCAAAAATGATGGCAGGAAATAATATCAAAGCAATTGCTTTAGATGGATTTGCAAATGGGGTTTATTTTATAGATATTCGTACTACTAAAAAATGGAATAAAACGATAAAATTTCTAAAACAATAATGAAATCTTACGAACATATTTTCTTTGATTTAGATCACACATTGTGGGATTTTGAAAAAAATTCTGTGGTAACAATGCAAGCTGTTTTCAATGAATTGTCTCTACAAGAAAAAGGGGTACACGATTTCGATTCGTTTTATGCAATCTATCATGAAATCAATGAAAAGCTATGGGCTAAATACCGAAGTAAAGAAATTTCAAGAAATGAATTGCGTTGGAAAAGAATGTATGAAGCATTGACCCACTATAAAATTTTTAATGAAAAACTATCGCATGAAATGAGCGATTTATATTTGCACATTTTACCCAAACAAAGAAATGTTTTCCCATACGCCATTGATGTTTTGCAATATTGCCGAGATAAAAGTTACTCCATTCATTTAATCACCAATGGGTTTGAATTGACACAATATGAAAAAATTAAAAATGCTGGCATTGATGAATTTATTAATAAGATGATTACCTCAGAACAAGCCATGAGCATGAAACCTCATAAAGAAATTTTCGAATATGCCTTTTTATTAACTGGGGCAAGATCGCACAATAGCATCATGATTGGAGACTCTTATGAAGCTGATATTGAAGGCGCAAAAACAGTTAACATGGATCAAGTATATTTCAATCCAAATAAAATTGAGCATCCAGGAACGACTACTTTCGAAATCACTTGTTTGTCTGAAATAAAAAATATTTTGTAAAAAATGGAATGCATTCACACAGAAATAAAAGATTGTTTTATTATTAAGCCAACCGTTTTTTCAGACAATAGAGGCTATTTTTTTGAAAGTTTTAATGAACAAAAATTCAATCAAATTACTGGTTTAAAGATTCATTTTGTGCAAGACAATCAAGCGAAATCAGATAGAGGAATTTTAAGAGGATTGCACTTTCAAAAAGGAGCACATGCACAAGCCAAATTAGTAAGGGTTTTACAAGGAAAAGTGATTGATGTGGCGGTCGATTTAAGAAAAGATTCTCCAACTTATTTGCAACATATTGCGGTAGAATTATCTGCTGAAAATAATTTACAACTTTTTGTTCCTAGAGGATTTGCACATGGTTATTCTGTATTAGAAGACAATACTGTTTTCTGTTATAAATGTGATAACTATTACAATAAAGAGGCTGAAGGCGGTGTGTTTTATGCAGATCCTAAGTTAAATATTAATTGGCAATTGAATGAAGATGAAATTATATTGTCAGAAAAAGATAAGCAATTAATGAATCTAGCGATATAAATAAAGTACCCTACTTACTTTTATTCTTCAATATCTTCTTTTGTTTTCTTCAATTTAATTTTCCCTGGTGATTTCTGTAATTTATTTTTAGTAGCTTCTGTATATCCAATACGTTGATTTAATACGTCAATACATAAAAACAAAGCCTCTAAAAAAGAAGTGTTGTCAGCCATATTTTTTCCTGCAATATCAAAAGCAGTTCCATGATCTGGGGAAGTCCTCACTATTGGCAAACCCGCTGTATAATTTACGCCCATTCCTTTATCAAAACTTTTGAAAGGAATCAAACCTTGATCATGATACATAGCCAGTGTGCAATCAAATTGTTTATCATGTTGACGAGCAAAAAAAGAATCTGCACTGTAAGGCCCAAAAGCTAAAATACCTTCTGCCTTTAATTTCTCAATGGCAGGAAAAATAATTTGTTCTTCTTCTTTACCTACTAAGCCATTATCACCAGCGTGTGGATTTAAAGCCAAAACCGCAATTTTAGGTCTATCGATTCCAAAATCTTTTATCATACTTGCATTGATTACTCTTACTTTACTTACAATTGCATCTACTGTAACATACTTGCTAATCTCTTGTACAGGCACATGTTCGGTTAGTAAAGTGACTTTCATATCATCACAACACAACATCATAGCCACCTCTTTAGCAGCAAATTTTTCTTTCAAAAAAGGAGTATGCCCACTGTAATTAAAATCGTTAGATTGTGAATTATTTTTATGAATTGGGTTCGTCAACAATCCATCAATTTGTCCGTCCTTCAAACATTGTGTAGCTACCATCAATGATCGAATACCATATTTTCCACCGGCTTCTGTTAACTCTCCTGGCTTAATTGGTACTTCTTCATCCCAACAAGTGAACACATTGATCGCTTTTGGATTTAGCACTTTTAAATCTTTTGTGCCAGCATATTGCAAATGTGTTTCACCACTGATATTTTTATAAAAATTGATCACTTTATTGGATGCAAAAATGACCGGTGTACAATACTCTAAAATTTTATGGTCAGTAAATGATTTTAGAATTAATTCAATTCCAACGCCATTAAGATCGCCTGTAGTAATACCAATTTTTGGTTTGAAAGGAGTTTGACTCATTATCTAATTTTTCTTCTTTGCAAATATAGTGCAGAGATCTCGGATGTGAATCGTCTAATAAAATTAATCTGATTTCAACCAACCTGTAATACTCATTCTTGATTTATTTGTGACAAGCACTTCATGAGGTAATTCGTTACTTTTGAAGAAAACACTTTTCCCATTTTGTGGCGAAATATGTTGTTGTGCGTGTTGATGATGAATAAGCAATTCGCCTCCATCAGCTGCTGTCCAATTTTGATTTAAATAGGTAATAAAAGAAAATTTTCGGCGGTCATTGTTTTTAAATTGGTCTAGGTGTTTTTTATAAAAATCACCTTTTTCATACATTGTATAATGAAACTCATAGCTTGTAATGGAAGTAAAGCAAGTTGAATTTAAATACAAAATAAAGGCATCCATCAACTTAAAAAAATCATCTTCGAAAGGGTTCTTGTTGTTTTTGTCGAGCCAAAATATTTTATCGCTTCTGAAATTTTTATTTTGAAGAGCAATCTGTTCATTGCCTGTACCAGCAGCTTTCATTTCATGATGATTAAAATGATGTAATAAATTTTGGGTAAGTTGATGGGCTAAATTTTCAGATAAAAAATCAGTTGCTATACCAATTTTATTTTCGATAAAAGAATCGATCAATTGATCAAATATATTTTGCAATTTGTCTAAATTTAAATTTTGACAGATTGCCAAGATTGGGTGTAAGGTAAGTAATTAATATGATCTTATGGCTCTATAGATGGTAGTAAACCCGTTTCTGTATCTTGATCCATCTGGTTGGTATTCCCAATTGGTAAGTTCTCGGTATATCAATCCTACATTTTTAGCATACACTTCCTTTGAATAAGTTTTATTGGCAATAGCATCAGGAAATTGCTCAGGATTGTTTGTAGAATCATTGATTCCAATCACTTCAATTGTGTTGGAGAAGCTGGCTAAACCCGTATTAAAGGGCTGATTAATATATGTATAGGTATAATTCCAATTCCAAAGCCATTTTAATTTATCATCTATTTGTGCGGGAATATAGATATTACCCGACCAATATGTTTTCAGTTTTACGGGAAAAACTAACTTAATCATTCGTAAATTATTTTCTACCACTTCTACTCTAAAATTAGTTTTAGTTGCATAAAATGTCATTAAATCTTTCCATAAATAGGTATCATCTTGACGACTATATCTGTTCACAACATAAGACTCCCTTCCTTCATTGTCATAAAAAGATTCACCTATTACATCTTTAAATTGCATTCTGAAGGTATCTGTGGATTTATTAAAATCGTTGTAAATAATGGAATCAATGGCATATTCTATGGTATGATCTTTCGTTATTGGAAAATACTCTTTACCCAATAGTATATTGTCGTTGGGAATAATTTCTTTTTTGCAAGCAGTTAGCAATGCAAAGAAGACCGATCCAATAATTAATAATCTTTTAAATTTCATAAGTTTAAATACAATGATTGATGGTTTAAAATAATATGATTCCTCCGGCAACTACATCGTCCCCTTCATAGAACACAGCCGATTGTCCTGGTGCAATTCCTTTTACAGGGGCATCAAATACAGATTTTATGGCGCCATTTTCATTAAAAAGCGTTGATGAAACTGCAGTTGATTTATATCGTATTTTACTAAACGCTGCTTGTCCATCTTTTATTGTATCATATTTTATATAATTCATTTTTGATACAAACATGTGGGCTTTATCTAGTTCGATTTCATCACCTAAAACAACCGTATTGGTTTCTGGTATGATTTGAATGACAAACATGGGTTTCCCAAGCGCTATGTCTAAGCCTTTGCGTTGTCCGATGGTATAAAATGGATAGCCTTTGTGTTTGCCTACAATGGTACCATCAGTAAGCACATAATTTCCACCATCTACTCTTTCTTCTAGATCAACTACTTTTTTCTTCAAAAAATTACGATAGTCATTGTCTGGCACAAAACAAATTTCATAACTCTCACTTTTTTTAGCCAATTCGGGATATCCAAAATCCAATGCCATTTGTCTTATTTCTGTTTTTCGATAATTACCTAAGGGGTATACGCTTCTACTTAAACAATCTTGGTTTAAACCCCATAAAACATAGCTTTGGTCTTTCGTTTCATCTTTACCTTTTGATAAAACAAAGCGCTTGTTTTCTTCTCTAACATTCACATAGTGACCAGTGGCTATAAACTCACAATCTAGAGAATCTGCTTTTTTTAATAAGGCATTCCATTTGATGTGGGTATTACACATAACACAAGGATTAGGAGTTCTTCCAGCGATGTATTCATCTACAAAATTTTCTATCACTGCATCGCCGAATTCTTCTCTAATATCCAATACATAATGAGGAAATCCATGTTCGACTGCAGCTAAGCGAGCATCATTAAAACTATCTACATTACAGCAACCTGTTTCTTTTTTACCCGAAGCATTTACAGCCGCATAATCCCATGTTTTCATGGTGATGCCTATCACTTCATATCCTTGTTCATGTAACATTAAAGCGGCCACTGTACTGTCAATACCGCCACTCATAGCAACTAATATTTTCCCTTTTTTACTCATTTTGTATTGCAAATATACAGATTAGATATTAGTTAATGAGGATGATATCTTACTGGGTTCTTTTTTAATAGATAGGAATTATCGAATATCCATATTGTAAGGATCGGTAGACAATTCACTGTTGCGTTTTATAACCTTCCAAGTAGTTAAATCGATTGTATGAAAAAATCCATTTCGGCCATCACAACCCGAAGCGTGATGCGGTGCGGGCCCATTGGGAGTAGCATTTCTGCTAACCACAAATAATTTATTGGCTCGGTCATCTACCGCGATACCATGTGGTTGATAAAATTTTTCATCCAATATTTTAACCACATTGAGCGTGTTCATGTCAATGACATAAACGGTTCCTTTAACTTTTAAGGTTGGATACAAAATACTATTGTCTTCTTGGCAAGTTACAAACAACCAATTTCTATTTTTGGAATACGCCATGGCTTTAGGATAAATACCTACTGGAATTGATTTTAAAATAGTATCTGTTTTGGCATTCATCACGACCACTTCATTACTGGCTTCACATGTGATGAAATACTTACTGTAATCGGGACTCATTAGAATTTCATGTGGGTCTTTTAATTGAGGCGTAGTGACCGGTGCTTTCCCTTTTTCTATCGAAATTTTATCTATTTGTGGTATTGAAGGAATCACTCGGTATATCATATTTCCATACTGTGCCGAAACATAAATTGTATCGCCTGTTTTTGTTAGGG
>CANGUS010000018.1 GCA_947457085.1 Bacteroidota bacterium | reverse complement strand
TTTACATTATATATTTCAGATGCCGCTTCGTAAAAATGACTGTCTGCAGCATATTTTTCATGAAAAGGGATATTCATAAAAACTTCTTTTTTACCAAATAAAGTCGCAAACAAAATACAATCATCTACATGAATACATAGCTGATTATTTTCCATATCGGTTACATAATAATCTTCTTCATGATCTACTACGGTTTCTGTAGTAGAGGCTATGAGATCAAAATCTGTAATGGCTTCTAAACAAGCGTTTAAATGATTTGGTTTATATTCATCATCGGCATCTAAGATGGTAATGTATGGAGCAGTGCTGTTTAATACACCTCGATTTATAGATTTAGATTGACCTCTGTTAAAATGACGAATGTAAGTAATTTTGTCTTCAAATTTCTGAGCATATTCCAAAAGTTCTATATGCGATTCATTATCACTTCCATCATCAATAATAATCAATTCAAAATCTTGAAAAGTTTGATTCAACACAGAATCAATGGCTCTTTTAATATAATGAAACTCAACATTATAGACCGACATTAAAATAGAAACCGTTACTTTTTTGGGCATGAAATATTATTAATTGTCAGCAAATATATATGCGCATTTTCAATAGAACGTGTTATCTTATTTTATCCTGTCAAGAGCACCTCATTTTTTATACATTAAACTAGCAAAATTTTAAAAAAAAGTTGTATATACTGTTTGTTGTCAGGTTTAATTCTGCTTATTTATTCTATTGAATTTAGACTTTTGAATCCATAAAAATATGAATTGTATTTTTAGTCTTTATTGAAAGTTATTTTTCTTTTTTTTATGATGATAAATACCAACAAACCCAACAATAAAAATGGCCACAAATGAAGTAAGCTTACCAATAATTGTGAAAATATATACCAACCACTATCTAATGCTTTTAAAGTACTTACATAAAAAGGTGTTCTGTAGTTTTTGCTGCTAGCAATAATTTTTTTATCTATAAAAGATTCCCCATTGAGTGCAATATCAAACCAAATAAAATTGGTTTTATAATCTAATTTTTTAAAGTTGGTTTTACGGATTATTTTTTCTTCTTGATGGTTTTTATTATTCTTATTGGAGGCTGTTTTTGATTCTACCTCTATGAGTTCTTTTTTCTCTTGCAAATCTTCAGTAACATCTTCTTCATTTAAACTAAAATGTTCTATCACCCCATTTTTAGAAAGCACATAATTTACAAACTCATCGGTTTGCGATACAGGTACTTTTACTTTCATAAAACCAACAGGTTCTATTTTATATATTTGATAGCTAGAATCCAAACTTTGTTGAAACTCGTTTTCTAACAAACGATTATTATTTATTTCGTAATGAAAAACATGCCCATTTAATGCATTTACTTTCTGCTGAAACTGTTGGATATCTTCTTCTATATTTTTTACATTGAGTTTAATTTCTGCGACTTTTATAACCATTCTGTTTGAGTCGTTATTCGATTCTAAATTGAATGATTCATCTGAAATTTCTGATGAGGCTGCTTTATCAAAATTTTGATTTTCTTGGCTACAAGCAAAGAAAAATAGGCAGGCTATAGAGCCTAATAATAATTTAGTATTCATAAAATAAGTATTTCTTATTAATACCTATATCACCTATTAGTGACCTCTGCTGGGTGTTAAAAAAAACAGAAAAAATTTAGATTGATTTCTTTAAATCATTGTTACAAGTAAGAACCATTATCTAATTAATTGTACATCCCCTTTTTTAATCATTTTTTCGCCGGTGGCAAAGCAGTCGTACCTGAAAATATAAAAGTATGTATTTACATCCATATCTACTCCTTTGTATTTTCCATCCCAACCTTTTCGCGGATCTAATGAGCTCCATACTTTATTTCCCCATCTATCATAAACGTCTAACTGAGTCAATCGAAAACCCGCTGCAGTTACTATTCTAAACTCATCATTTCGTCCATCTCCATTCGGACTAAACGCATTTGGAACAAACACATTATCGCAACACGGGCCAGGGTTAATGTATACAGAATCTTTAATTTCACAACCATTCGCATCTACTACATGTAACGTATATCTTCCATATTTTAATTGGGTAGCTTCTTGTTTTGTTTGTGCAGGATTTGTTGACCAAACATAAGTATATGGCGCTTTTCCTCCTACAGGAGTGGCGATAGCCCATCCATCATTTCCTAAACCTAAACAACCAATATCTTCTTTAGTAAATTCAATAGTAAATGGATTTGCAGGTGGTAAAATAGTAACCAGTGTATCAAAATCACATCCAGCACTGTCTTTCACTGTAAGCGTATAATTGCCAGCTTCTAAATCACTAAAAACACCGTGTTTATTTATGTTAAAACTAGGTTTGATATAGTATGTAAATTGGCCTCTACCTCCTAAACCCTTGACTTTTATTTTGCCATCATTCAATGAATTGCATTTTATTTCAGACACTACAATTTCGGCACCCACTTTTTCTGGTTCAGTTAAAACAATGGTGGTATCTACTGTACAATTATTTGAATCTTTTATTGTAAACAAATAAGACCCTGCGGATAAATTTATAAATTGATTTGCAGAAGTAAAAGCACCACCATTCATTGAAAATAGTATAGGCGCTACCCCTCCCGTATTATTTAATATTATTTCACCATTATCATCTCCAAAACAAATAGGCTGATTAATTTGTAAATTCATAACTATTTGCAAATTCGCGTTAATGATTACATTCGTTGTTTTTGTACATCCTCTTGAATCTGTAGCTATTACTGTATAAGTTGCAGCAGGTAAATTCATAAAATTTCCTGTGGTATTTGATGGATTGGTAGGAAGATCTAATCGGTAGTTGATAATTCCTGTTCCTCCATTTGCTACAACTGAAATACTTCCACTAGAATCTTTATAACACTCAATATCCTGATGGGTTACAGAAGTGAATATTATCTCTGTTGGTTGAATAATTTGTATATTTTGTATAGAGTCCACACATCCATTTCCATCAACCACAAATAGGGTATAATTATTGGCAAATAAATTAGAATACATGCCCGAAGAACTATTGATATTAGTAGGCTGTATTGTATATAAATAATTTAATGTACCGCCAGAAGCATGTGTACGAATGAATCCATCGTTTCCTCCAAAACAAGTAACATTTTTAGATGAGTCTAAAAATAAATTCAGTTTTAAAGGTTCAGTGATAGTTATTGTTGAGGATTTTGAACAACCATTCGCATCTGATGCAATCACTGTATATGTATTAATAGGCAAATTATTAAATTGACCCGTTGTGTTCAAAGTAGCTACTGGATTTAATAGATACGAAATTGTGCCAACTCCACCCGATGCTAAAGCGGTAATACTTCCTGAATTTCCTCCCTTACACAACACATTAGATGGCGTAATGGCAATAAAATCTACAAACGTTGGTTCGATTATCATTTGGGTATTTGTTTGAGTACATCCATTCGCATCGGTAATTGTAACTGTATAAATATTTGCTGAAAGTGAACTAAAGTTACCATTGGCATTGTTCATATTCATTGGCATTAAATGATAACTTAATGGAGCAATACCACCGATAGCATTTATTGAAACTGATCCATTCGTTTGGCCAAAACAAACAATATTATTGGATGTTGAATTGGTAATAGTTATAGCCGAAGGTTCAAACAAAGTTGTAGTAGATGTTTTAGAACAGCCATTGGCATCAGTCGCAATGATAGTATAATAGTTTCCTGATAAATTAGTGAAATTGCCGGTTGTACTAAATATATTTCCAGGTAATAATTGATAAGAAATTGGACTGGTACCACCTGTTGAACTTGTCGTTATGGTACCATTACTTTGGCCATTACAGGTAACGGGCGTATTTTGTAAAGTAGTAATCGTAATCGCATTGGGCTGTCCTACATAAACTGTTGTTGAAGTGCTACATAATTTTGCATCTATTGCCGTTATTGTATAGGTTATATTTCCCAATAAATTAGTAAATGAATTAGGTGCTACAAATGTTCCTGTCGGTAATATCGAATAATTGATAGGCATTGTGCCTCCAGATACAGGAGCTATAATGCTTCCATTGGCAACATTAAAACATTTAGCAGAATCAATAGTAAGGCTATTGAATTGAAGCAACGGCGGTTGTGTAATTACTACGGTGGTTTGAATAGTACATCCGTTCACATCGGTAGCCGATATGGTATAATTTCCTGCTACTAAGTTTAAAAATGTACCATTTGTATTAGCTATTGAGGTCGGTAATATTTGATAAGTCATAACACCCGTTCCACCGATTGATGAAATGATGGTACTTCCATTATTCCCTCCATAACAACTTACATTCGTATTGTTTGCAGTTATTTGATTAGGACCCGTTACTGTTGTAATGCTAAATATTCCACTGCCTTTGCAATGATTACTATCTTTTATAAATACAGTATAAACCCCTGCGCATAAATTAGTAAATTGATTGGAAGATTGAAAAGTAGCATTGTTGATTGAATAAGTATAAATGCCATTTCCACCAGAAGTTGAAAGGACTACACTACCATCGCAACCTGGATTACATGTCGCATTATTAGTAATCGCATTACTTAATATTATTTGTGGAGGCGCATTAATGGTAATGGCAGTTGTAATTGTACAAGAGTTCGCATCTTTTGCGGTAATGGTATATATGCCAGCTGCTAAATTGGTAAAAGTTCCCGTTGTGTTGGTAATATTTATAGGTTGAATTTTATAAATAAAATTTCCAGCGCCACCACTAGCCGTTACTTGTATGGTTCCTGTGCTATCCCCAAAACATATTGGATTTACTATTGAAGGGTTACTCCAAATTATTTGGGGTGATTGATTAATAGTAAAATTAGATGTTAATTGACAACCATTTGAATCAACTGCAATAATTGTATATTGACCAATTCCTAAATTTAAAAATGTTCCAATAGTATTTGACGTATTATTGGGTAAGAGTGTATAAATAACTCCACCTGCACCTCCTGATGCCGAGCTGGTTACTAATCCTCCAAACCCACCAAAACAAGGCACATCTCTTTTATTTACCGAATCCCATTTAAATATTGGAGGTTGAGAAATAGTTATATTCGTAGTTGCACTACAATTATTTGCATCTGCAACAATGACTGTATAATTATTGATGCCTAAATTATTATAAACACCCGTTGAATTCATACTATTTCCTGGATTTAGGTTGTAAGTTAATGTACCCGTTCCCCCTGAAGCAGTAACAACCATATTTCCAGTATTATTTCCATAGCACAATACATTATTGCTTACTACATTTGAAATAATAGGAGATGATGGATTGGATACAACTAATGAAGATGTTATGCTACAACCTGCAGCGTCTGTTACTTTAATGGTGTAGGTAGAAACTCCAATCCCTACAAAAACAGGAGATGTTTGATTGAGTCCGCCATTGATAGAATATAAATAATTAGGCACACCGCCAGTAACAGCTGTGGTTATTGTAGCATTATTTCCTGGGTTACAGGTTGGTATTGTATTTTGTATTTGAGTAAAATTGAATGCCGTACTTGGTTGCGTAATCGTTGTAGTCGATGAAACGCTACAACCATTGGCATCCGTAGCAATTACAGTATATGTATTTGCCAAAAGGGTATTAAATAAACCCGTAGCATTGGATATGTTCCCTGGATTTACAAAAAATGTTACAGGGCTTGTACCTCCTACAGCACTTGCATTGATAATACCACTTGCAGTATTAAAACATGGTGCATTTGTTTTTGAAAATGTATTCCAATTAAATAGAAGGGGTTGTGTAATTAGGGCTGTAGTTGTTTTTGAACATCCATTCGCATCCGTAGCTGTAATCGTATATGTATTGGGCAACAATCCAATAAAAGTCCCAGTTGTATTGGATATATTCCCAGGTGTTGTTACATAGGTTATCACTCCATTTCCACCTGTTGCCGTTTGAACAATTTTACCATTGGCTAAACCATTACATGATACTTGCGTAATAGAGGGTGTATTCCATGTTAATACTGATGTCTGTTGAATAGTAGCTACTGTGGCTGCGGTACAATTATTTGCATCTACAATACTTACAATATAATTATTTATAGGTAGTGAATCAAAAATACCAGTTGTATTGTTTAAACCTCCTGGATTTATGGTGTAATTGATTGGAGCTGTTCCACCTGCTACAATCGTTGTGATACTACCATTGTTATTTCCTGCACAGGTAACTTGATTTACATTTACTGAAGTTACACTGGGTAGGTTAGGATTAGCTAAATTATATAAGCTTGTTTTAGTACAATTGTTGGCATCTTTAATAGTGACAATATAATTTCCATTATTTAAACCACTGAATGTATTATTGGTTTGAGAAAATCCTGCATTTAATTGGTAAGTATAAGGTGGAATCCCTCCAATTGCGTTAATTATTAATTTTCCATCACTTCCTGGTGAGCAAGTTGGAATTACTGAATTAATCGAACTAAATACTACCATGGATGGTTCGGTAATTTGAACGATAGTCGTTGCACTGCAGCTTGAAGCATCTGCGACTTTTACAGTGTATGTGCCAGCTGTTAATGCCGAAAAAATTCCTGTAGCACTATTGATATTATTGGGTAATAAAGTATATAAATTAAATCCCGATCCACCAGATGCTGTCAAGGTCATTGATCCTGTATTATTTCCACTACAAAGTATATCCGTTTTTACAACTGTATTGAAATTTAATGGAGGTGAAACTGAAATATTTACAATTGAACTCGTTGTGCATCCTAAAATATCGCTTGCCGTAATGGTATAACTATTTAATGGTAAATTATTGAAAATGCCGGTAGTATTGGTAATATTTGTAGGACTAAGTTGGTAAGTATATGGTGGTGTACCCAATGCAGCAAGACAATTCAAACTACCCAAACCCACTCCACTGCATGGTATATTGGTTGCTTTTAAATTTGCCCAACTCAGCCCTGGAGGTGGTTCTAAAGATAAAACCAAACTGTTGGTGCATCCATTGGCATCGATTACTGAAACTGTATAAATACCCGTGCTAATATTAGGAAAAGTACCGATGTTATTACTTAAATTACCAGGCTGTAAACTGTAGGTATAAGGAGCCAATCCATTGGAAGCAAGAACGATTATCGTGTCCACATTGGATAAACAAGTATTGGCCAAGGTGCTATTAGTTAATAATGGTGTATTGGTGATACTCAATGATACCAGACTTGTTTTCGTACAACCATTGGCATCTTTTACTGTGATGGTGTAGGTTCCGGATGATAAGTTAGTAAATGAATTGCTTGTTTGATAAGGAAGGGCATTCAATTTATAAGATAATGATGGACTTCCACCGGATGCATTTATTGCTATTGATCCAATATTGGGTTGATTACATGTTGGATTTACTTTCGTTGGATTACTGATCACAATGGGTGTTGGTTGAGTAATCGTAACACTAGATGTATTGGTACAATTATTAGCATCCATTACTGTTACTGTATAAACCCCAGCTATCAAGTTGTTGAAAATGCCTGATGTATTTATTATTGAACCCGGATTTAATGTAAATAAATAAGTAGGGGTTCCTCCTGCTGCAGTAATAGTAATACTTCCAGTAGTTGCTCCATTGCACAGTGGATTTGTGATTGTTGAGGAAGATATATTTAATAAAATTGTTGGAGTGATCACTACTGCTGATGTTGCAAAACAAGTAATAGCATCTGTTGCAGTGACGGTATATGTTCCAGGTGCTAAATTTGTAAAATTGCCTGTGGTATTGGATATTGTTCCAGGATTCAACGTATAGGTAATCATTCCTATTCCACCGGATGCATTGGCAGTTACTGTTCCTATAGGATTTCCATTACAACTTGCACTTGTTTTTGAAAATAGATTCCAATTTAATCCTGTTGTTTGATTAACAGTAATCGATGTCATTTGACTGCATCCATTCGCATCCGTAGCTTGTATAGTATAATTGCCTGCACTCAGAGAGGTAAAATTACCTGTCGTGTTTGTCAAATTTCCTGGCATTAAATGATAGGATAATAAGCCTGTGCCCCCTGATGCGAATGTATGTATTTCTCCATTGTTGGTAGACAAACAGCTTACATTTTGTGAGGTTGTATTCAGCCAATTCAGCGGTGTTGGCTCTGCAATAGTTGTTGTGGATGTTTGCGAACAACCTACACTCGAGGTGGCCGTAATCGTATAAACTCCTGCTGCTAAATTTAAAAATGTAGCAGGAGAGCCTACCAATGAAGTATTTGTTGGGCCTAATAAAAAAGTGATCGGTGCATTGCCTGTGGCTGTAGAAAGGATTGATCCATTATTTACCCCATTACACACAATATTGGTTGGAGTTAATGTGATATTGGGATTGGGATTTACAATTACATTTACAGTGTCTTTTATTGGAACACAATTGCCATAAGTAGCCGTGAGGACATATGAAGTGGTTGCTGTAGGGGTTAATATAGAATTTAATAGGGTAGAATTAGAAACCCCTGTGGTAGGATTCCAGTTAAAATTTAATCCTGGGTCTTGAACCCCATTTATTAAAACACTTTCGCCTTCACAAATCGTTGTATCGCTATTGAATACTGAAAACTTTGGCGGATCTTTTATTTCAATTGTGATACTATCTACTTGCGTTCCACATTTATTTTTTAAAACTAATTTTAGAGTTTCTGTACCTTCTGTTATTAAATCGTTAAATGGACTAATAACAATATTTTCTATCGAATCATTGACTGAATTTGAAAAATAATAATCTGTTTGAAGAATTGGGTAATCTACGCCATTGGCAGCGGTTCCTGTAATAACCACTGTAGCAGTATCAAAATTTACTTGTGATTGAAAATTTTTGCGATGTATTTTTAATTGTGCGGGACTGCATCCTTCGTATACGCAAGGAATGTTTCCATTTACTGAATCGGTTTGTACTGTAAAATAATAAGTATTAGAATTTAAACTACCTGATTTTATAAAAACACCTGAATCAAAAATATGATCAAAACCATCGGCAATGGCTAACTTTAGATGATATGTTGCGCAGGGTTGCGTAGCCGCCTTTGCATTAAATATTTTTGTAAAACCATCATAAGTAAGGGTTGTACTGCCCGTGTTATTAATGTATAAATTTGTAAATGGAGAACCTGGTCCCATGTTATTGCAATTAGCAATATTAGCACCCGTTGAAAGTACTCCATTATTAACCGAATTGATAGCTACAGGAATATTAGTGCCTGGCACTAGTGCAATATTAGTAGGGGTAGGATATCCTGGTCCGGTAATAAAAAAACCAAACACATCATTGTAATTAGTGCAATTAAAAACAGGATACTCTTCTGAACCAAATTTATAATCAAAAAATATAGAATCTCCGTCTGCTTTAAAATCGAATTCCAAAACACAGCGATCATTGGTAGCCGTACCTGATAAAATAGTCAAATCTGCATCTCCTCCAGTCCCCTGATTGAATGTAGCTAAATTACTTTGTAGTCCATTTACACCCGTTGCTGGCAAATTAACGGAGGCATACCCTGTAGTTAATACAATTCCTTCGTTCATTCCTAAAGTTGAAGATGTAACTGTGAAAGTCCCTGATTGATTGTTATTGCATAAAACTGTTGCATTGGTAATTTCAACACCCGATCCAACTATTTTTTGTGCTAAAACTGTGGGATTATTCGTATTTACAATATTCACTTGTGCAAATAATTGAATTGCATTAATGAAACACATTACAATTAAAACCACCCATTTGTTGAATAAAATTTTAATCATGCTAATCCGTTTTTAAACAAAATCAGTTAATACTTAGCCAAAATAATGCCAATCTCATTTTACTTGGGATAAAGTTAGTTAATAATTTAGATTTATTTAAAATGTTTAATAGAATTAATAATTAAATCACGGAAAAAAATAACAGGCTCACAACCCCACAAGCCATAAGTTACAAGTATATTTGCAATTATGTTTCCAATATACGATGTAATTGTAGTAGGCGCTGGCCATGCAGGATGTGAAGCCGCCGCCGCTGCTGCTAATTTAGGTTCTAAAACCTTGATGATTACCATGAATATGCAAACCATTGCACAAATGAGTTGTAACCCAGCTATGGGAGGAATTGCTAAAGGACAAATTGTTCGAGAAATTGATGCTTTGGGTGGTTTTTCTGGTATAGTTTCCGACAAATCAATGTTGCAGTTTAGAATGCTCAACAAATCGAAAGGACCAGCAATGTGGAGTCCGCGTACACAAAACGATCGACATTTATTTGCTGCTACATGGCGTGAAATATTAGAAAATACAGCAAATTTAGATATCTGGCAAGATTCAGTAACCGGATTATTAATTGAAAATGGAGCAATAGTAGGGGTGAAAACCAATTTAGATATCGAAATAAAAGCCAAATCGGTGGTACTAACCAATGGTACATTTTTAAATGGCGTAATTCATATTGGCGAAAAAAACTTTGGCGGTGGTCGAATAGGAGAAAATAAAGCTACAGGCATAACCGAACAATTAATTTCATTGGGATTTGAATCGGATAGATTAAAAACCGGAACGCCTCCCCGTTTAGATGGTAGAAGCATTGATTATTCTAAAATGGAAATCCAAGGTGGCGATGAAGATGTAGTTGGTTTTTCTTATTTAAAAACCGATAAACCAACCTCTCAACGGGTTTGTCATGTTACCTATACCAATGATGCAGTACATGAAATTTTAAAAACAGGCTTTGGTAAATCACCTATGTTTCAAGGAAGAATACAAGGTACAGGGCCAAGATATTGCCCAAGTATTGAAGATAAAATCGGTCGATTTGCAGACAGAGATCGTCATCAATTATTTGTAGAGCCAGAAGGATGGAATACCAACGAGATCTATTTAAATGGTTTTTCTACCTCTTTACCTGAAGATGTGCAATACAAAGCCTTGCATTTAATACCTGGTTTAGAGAATGTAAAAATGTTTCGACCTGGATATGCCATTGAATATGATTATTTCCCACCAACCCAATTAACCTATACGTTGGAGACCAAGTTGATTAAAAATTTATTTTTTGCAGGACAAATAAATGGTACTACAGGTTATGAAGAAGCAGCTTGCCAAGGGTTAATGGCCGGTATCAACGCACATCAAAATGTACACAATAAAGAATCTTTTACTTTGAGTAGAAGTGAAGCATATATCGGGGTTTTGATTGATGATTTAATTAACAAAGGAACCGACGAACCATACAGAATGTTTACTTCCAGAGCAGAATACAGAACCCTGCTTCGTCAAGACAATGCCGATTTGCGATTAACACCTCGCAGTTATGAAATTGGCTTAGCCTCTGAAGAACGAATGTTACACGTGAAACAAAAACAAGAAAAAGTAGATGAAATTATACGGAAACTTAAATTAATCTCTTTTGAACCAGATCAAATTAAGCCTTATTTCGATGCAATTGACACCACTCAATTAGCAGAAAAAGTAAATTCATTAAAAATTTTATTGCGACCACAAGTCACGTTAAATGGAATGGCTGAATATTCCAGCGAGTTGGCTAATTTAATCAACGACGTTCCACGTGAAACAATAGAACAAGTAGAAATCTATTTAAAATATGAATCCTATATTGAAAAAGAAAAAGAACTCGTGACTAAAGCCCAAGCTTTAGAGGAACTAAAAATACCAGAGAACTTTGATTATGAGTCTGTAAAATCTCTTTCATCTGAAGGTAAACAAAAGTTTATTAAAATAAGACCAACTACCTTAGGACAAGCAGGACGAATTAGCGGTGTAAATCCTACCGACATTCAAATCTTAATGGTATACATGGGTAGATAGGTTAAGATAAACCTTATAGCTTATCAATTCATAGCTTGTTCCACGTGAAACAATTCTATGTATTATAGAAACCGGAATTGGGTTCCACGTGAAACATAAAGAAGATTTCTGTGACAATTTATTGAAGACATTGTTTAAAAATAGTAAACAATTTAAAAAACATTTTTATATTTGAAAGATGAAGAAAACTATACTGTTTGTATGTTCATTACTCTGGATTACCAGCCTGTTAAGCGCACAATCTAAAGATACATTTGCGTATCACTACCTACCTTTAAACTACAGATTAAAGGTAAATGTATTGACTGAAAACATTTGCAATGCGGCCGATCAAGATCAAAAAAGAGTAGAAAATATTTTTTACTGGGTAAGCCATTATATCCAAGTGGATGTAAATAGATACAACAAACAGAAAATAGCATATGATAGAACGCCCGATCAGATTTTAAAAAGTAAAAAAGGAGATGCAGACGATTTTGCGGTCTTGATAAAAGCCATGTGTGAAAGCATAGGAATTCGCTGCCAAGTAATTCAAGGATACGAAAAAAATGATTTATATGAAAATGGGGCAGGGTTTTATAAGCCTAACCATGCATGGAATGCTATCTTGGTAAATAATAAATGGGAATTGGTAGATGCTTACAATGCCGCAGGAAATATTGAAATGGATTTAAGTTGGTTTAAAAAACAATTACAAAAAATCAATAAAAAGAAATTATATACCTCCACAAAAGTAAAATTTGTACCAAACTACAATCCAGATTTCCTATTCCAAAACCCAGAAGAAGTTAGGCTAAGTAAAATACCAGTAGACCCAATATGGCAGTTGACTGATACCACCATGCCTTTATCTATCTTTGAAAAATCAGAAGAAGATATTCGATACTTTAATGAAAAATACAGTGAAATCAGTAAGTTTAAAGTAGAACTCAGCGTGATAAATGCATTGGATAAAGATCAACAAATATTAGAATGCGCCGACAGAACATTTGAATATAACCCACGTTATACTGAAATGAAAGCTAAAAAACATTTATCTCTAGCCAATATAGAATATAAGAAACTAAAGAATGTAGATATTGAAAAGAAAGAAAAAGAGGAAGCAATCAGCAAAGGAAACCAAGAAATCGGTACTTGTAAAGAGTATTTAATGAAACAAAAACTAGAAATTGGGAAAGAATACAATGAATTGCAACAAGTAAACAACGAAAAAAGAACGGATGTAATTAAGTATAAACAACAATTTACATCGGTTAATACCAAATTTATAGCCGAAGCAAAAAGTAATATCACTGCTGGAAATAAAAAATTAAGTACGCTGGGAGCTGAAGTGAAAGCTAAAAAATCAGTCACCGTATCAAAATGGAACACAATTAAAACTCAAAAACCGGAAAAAAAGGAAAACGCATTAGAAGTTGTGAAACTTAAAGATAGTATTGCGAATCGAAAAACAAGAATCGAAAATTATACCAACCTGATTAATACCTCCAAATCTGCTATTAGAAACCTACAAGAGGAACAACAAACCGTGTTGGAAAATTTAAGAATATATATTCTAAAAACAGACAGTTCTTTTAGAAAAGAAGCACTGGCAAGAAGCAGAAAGCAAGATAGTTTTGACGATAGTGTAAAAAATCTTCGATCTATATTATATTATTATAAAACAGAAATAGTAGACAGTTTGCAAAAACAATATTTTAAAAATTATGAAAATATCTTATCAGAGTATGATAAAGTGAAAAAAAATTATACCACAGTAATCGATTGGACAGAAGATAATGTGAAAGATTATGAAACATTTAAAAAATTAAATAGCTCATCTATTAATCTAGAAAATCTTTACAATGAATCATTACTATTGAACCAACAAGCAAAGTATGGTTTTATCAATAACAATTTAAGTGAGATCAATTACATAAAAACGAATAAACCTGCAATCGCTGGCATGAAAAATGTCTATGAAAAGCAGAATAAATATTTCAATTATCTTATCAATAATGAAGATAATAGAAAGGCGTATGTTAAAAAAATATTGGAAAAAAACGAAGAATTAGAGAAAAAACGACATACTCAAAATATAGAAACCTTAAAAAT
>CANGUS010000017.1 GCA_947457085.1 Bacteroidota bacterium | reverse complement strand
GGTAGTTTCATTGGTCTGTTTCTTAATCGCTTGTAGCAATCAAGAAAAGAATAAATTGAAAGATGATCAATCTTTTAAAGAGACTGCTGCTATATCCCAACAAATCAAAGAAAAACCGAATGATGCTTCTCTTTATTTTAAAAGAGGTTTAATTTACAGAAGCATTGAACAAGATTCATTGGCTTTATCGGATTTTTACCAAGCAGTAAAATTGGACTCAACCAAAGCAAACTACCACAGTGCAATTGGCGAATTGATGTTTGACCACAAAGACATTACAAGCAGTGTAAAATGGATTCAAAAAGCAATTGAATTAAATCCTAAAGATGAAATTGCTCATTTAAAAATGGCTAATTTGTTCATGTTTACGGAAGAATATCCAAAAGCATTTGTAGAAATCAATACCGTACTTCGTCAAAATGTATACAATGCAGAAGCATACTTTTTAAAAGGGATGTGCTATAAAGGATTGAAGGATACCAACAAGGCAATTTCTAGTTTTCAAACCGCTGTGCAGACAGAACCAAAATATGTTGATGCACACATGCAATTGGCTTTAATTTATGAACGTAGAAAGGACGAAATGGCATTGAGCTATTTTGAAAATGCCTACCAAGCAGATACCTCAGATTTATCACCGCTGTATGGCAAGGCTATGTTTTGGCAAAATCAAAATAAATTTGAAGAAGCTAAAAAAATATTTACCAGAATGGTAAGCATCAACCGGCAATATCCGAAATCCTATTACAACATGGGTTGGATGCTATTACAAGAAGACTCTACCGAAAAAGCAATACGTCAATTTAATATTGCCATTGAAGTGAAGCCAGATTATGCAGATGCCTATTTCAACAGAGGATTGTGTTATGAAATTCAACAAGAATATCAAAATGCCATTCATGATTATAACCAAGCGATTAATTTCAATCAAGACAATAACAATTATCAAATTGCTTTAAAAAGAGCAACACAAAAAACAACTAAATAAATATGGCACTGATAGCACCTTCCGTTTTATCTGCAAACTTTTTACAACTTAGCAACGACATCAAAATGATCAATGAATCGCAAGCCGATTGGTTTCATTTAGATGTTATGGATGGACGATTTGTACCAAATATTAGTTTTGGCTTACCTGTAATTGCGGCTATTAAGAAAGAAGCAAAAAAAGTAATGGATGTACATTTAATGATTGAAGAACCCGGCAAATATGCTGAAGAATTTAAAAATGCAGGGGCAGATATTTTAAGTGTACACATAGAAGCTTGCCCTCACTTACATAGAAACTTGCAACAAATCAAATCATTGGGAATGAAAACAGGTGTGGCTATTAATCCACATACACCGGTTCAACAAATGTTTGATGTATTGCATGATGTAGATGTAGTTTGCATGATGAGTGTCAACCCGGGTTTTGGCGGACAAAAATTTATTGAGTACACACTCGAAAAAATAAAACAATTAAAAGCGGAGATTATACGCAGGGGCACAAACACATTAATTGAAATTGATGGAGGAGTTACCTTAGCGAATGCCAAACAAATTATTGATGCGGGCGCGGATGTATTAGTTGCTGGAAATACAGTGTTTGGATCTGAAAATCCTATGGAAACGATTGCTGCATTAAAGAAAATATAAGCTTTGAATGCAAAAACTAAAGGCCATATTAACACTCATCCGATTTCCGAATTTGGTTTTTATTTTTTTGACGCAAATAATAGCGTATTATTTTATTATTTGTCCAGCAGTTGCTAAAAGTTCAGCACTACCTACCTTAAATTTTCAGTCTTCTACCCTACTTTATATTAGCACCGTTTTAATTGCTGCGGCAGGATATATCATCAATGATTATTTTGACATGGGCATAGACATGGTTAATAAGCCGTATAAAATGACCATTGAAAAATACTTTAGCCGACGACGAATTATCATTTGGCACATCCTATTAAATATTTTAGGCTTGCTGATTGCTGGATACATTGCTTTTCATTTTGCAAAACTTCGTTATTTAAGTATTCAAATCATATGTATTTTATTATTACTCGTTTATTCTACTACTTTTAAACGAAAACTCTTTTCTGGCAATCTAATGATTGCCATATTGACCTCTCTAACGCTTTATACAACTGCATTGTATGAACCTAAATTTCATTTATATGATTTAAAAAATACTGATTCAGTCTCACTTTGGATCTATTTACTATTTTCTTTTTGTATCACATTGATGAGAGAAATTATAAAAGACATAGAAGACATCAAAGGTGACTTAGTACAAAATTGCAAAACAATTCCATTGGTTTTTGGCATCAATCGAGCAAAAAAAATCATCTATTTAATTGCATTTATATTGACCTCAATCATTATTTTGTCAAGTATCTATTTATTACATACAAATATCATTTTAAAAATCTCCTTACTCATTGGCATCGTATTTCCCTTATTGATTACCCTCTTTTTATTATGGAAAGCCAACACATCGAAACAATTTCATCAAATAAGTACATACATCAAAATCATAACATTCATTGGTATATTATCCATGACATTAATTTAAAAGATGAATCATACAAACTATATATTGGCATCTAAATCGCCTCGTAGAAAACATTTATTAGAATTGGCAAATATTCAATTTGAAATTATAACCGAAGATACCGTTGAAGATTTTCCAGATGATTTAGAAATCTCAAAAGCACCTGTTTTTATTGCTAAAAATAAAGCCAATGCTGTTTTTATGAAGAATATCGATCGAACTATAATTGCGGCAGACACAGTGGTTGTTTTAGAAAATAAAATAATTGGCAAGCCAAAAGATCGCAAAGATGCCATTGAAATTTTAAGCTCATTATCTGGTAAAGCACATGAAGTAATCACAGGAGTCGTTGTAATGAATCAACAAAAAACCATTGAATTTTCTGATAAAACTTCGGTTTCATTTCATCCGCTTACCCAAGAACAAATTGTGTATTATGTAGACACTTTTAAACCATATGATAAAGCAGGCGCATATGCCATTCAAGAATGGATTGGAGCAGTGGGGATACAATCTATACAAGGATGTTTTTACAATGTAATGGGATTGCCTATAAGCAAATTAATACAGATATTAAATTCCTAGTAATTCGCAGTATTTTCAATGGTAAAAATTCCTAAACTGTCTTTCCCTAGAGAAGTTTTGGTGCCTTTTAAAAAAGTGGTATAATAATAACCTGGTTTCAAAGCGTATCCATAATAATGATACACTGGGCTACCATTCAAGGCGTTTGAGACATCGAATTCTGTATATCCAGATTGAAATTCTATGTATTCACTGTATTGGCCATTGGCAAAATTTAAAAACTGAATACTTGAATCTCCTGTTTTGTATACATCAACTAAGTCATTGTCTTTAGATAGATTTAAAAATCTCATTTTACAAGCTGATCCAAATGGAGCTATAAAAACTTCCTTTACAAATTTTATTTTCACATCTGATAAAGAATCATACACAAAAACTGAATAGGATTTTTTATCCTCTACATTAATTGAAGTGTCAATTAATAAATTACCAACTGCATCCTTAATTTGAAGTTTGTGTTTAGTTGCAAGATATTCTCTGAATAAACTGTAATTCAAATATTCCACATTAGTTGCATATACTTTTTGATAATCAACAAACATATTTAAATCACCCGTTGTGGAAGATGCATTGATTAAACGAACCCTGCCTTTCAGATCTACAATTTTAGAAGGTTTACAAGCTAGAAAAAACAATGTGATTGTAAAAAGAAAAATTATTTTTTTCATAATCTAAAGATAAAACTAAAAACGAATTAATTGATAAAATTTCAATAAAATAATCTTTCTATTTAGAGCGTTAATCGAAAGAATTAAAAATGAGGATTTTTCAATTGATCTAAGAAATAGCCTATTAAATATGGTTTGAACACAAATGGGAAAACGAAACCAAAAATGGCGCCAAAAAAATGGGCATCATGACCTATATTATCAGTTCCTTTTCGGCTCATATGATTTGAGTATACTAAATACAATACTGCATAAATAATGGCAGGAACTTTTATAAAATAAATATAAATGGAACTCCAAGGCTCAAATACAACAGTTGCGTAAAGTACAGCCGAAACTGCACCACTGGCTCCCAATGATCGATAATAGTAATCATCTTGATGCTTTTTATAGCTAGGTAAACTAGAAGCAATGAGTGCTAAAATATAAAACAGAGGATATACAAACATATTTCCAAAAATCGAATTAAAAGCACTTTCTACATAGCGGCCAAAGAAAAATAAAGTAAGCATATTGAACAACAAATGTTGCAAATCTGCGTGTATAAAACCATGGGTGATAAATCGCCAAAATTCTCTTTTGTTTTTTATGTCCACTGGATAAAACATACACTTATTTAGCAAATCCACATTTTGAAAAGCACCAAAAGAAACCAATGCAGGGATTCCAATCAGGATATACGTAACCATTGACTCGTTCATAGGAAAAATTATTTTTTATTGTATTCAATCAATGCATGCTCAAGGCAGTCCATTGCAGCATTGATATCATCCGTATTTAAAACATAAGCAAAACGCACTTCATTTTCACCCAATCCTTTCGTTGCATAAAACCCAGAAGCTGGAGCCATCATCACTGTTTGATTATTATAAGAGAAACTTTCTAATAACCATTGGCAAAAATCTTCCGCACTTTTTACTGGCAATTTAGCCATGGCATAAAACGCACCACCCGGATTAGGACAAAATACACCTGGAATTTTATTCAATCTAGAAACCAATACATCTCTGCGTTTCAAGTATTCTGCTTTCACTTCATCAAAATAATCTGCCGGTAAATCTACCGCTGCTTCTCCCGCAATTTGTGCAAAAGATGGTGGACTTAATCGAGCTTGCGCAAATTTCATAGCCGCATTATATAACTCCACATTTTTTGTAACAAAAGCACCTATTCTTCCTCCACATGCACTGTAACGTTTTGAAATGGTATCCATCAACACAACATGATTTTCTAACCCTTTTAAATTCATAGCAGAAATATGTTTGTGTCCATCATAACAAAATTCTCGGTAAGCTTCATCAGAAAATAAATACAAATTATGTTTTAAACATAAATCTCTCAAGACATTCATCTCCTCCATAGAATACAAATAACCAGTTGGATTATTTGGATTGCAAATCATGATAGCTTTTGTTTTGGGTGTAATATTTTTTTCAAAATCTTCGATGGGAGGCAATTTAAAACCATCTTCTATACTAGATGAAATGGGCTTAATAGTCACTCCAGATTCAACTGCAAAACCATTGTAATTTGCATAAAAAGGTTCCGGAATAATGATTTCATCCCCTAAATCTAAACATGCCATCATCGCAAATAAAATAGCTTCACTTCCTCCTGTTGTAACTATAATTTCATTAGGTGTTAAATCAATATCAAATCGTTTATAATAATCACACAATTTTTTTCGATAACTTTCAAAACCCGCACTGTGACTATATTCTAAAACAGTCATGTCCATGTTTCGTACAGCATCTAATACAGGCTTGGGTGTAACTATATCTGGCTGACCTATATTCAAATGAAAAACTTGAGTACCTCTTTTTTTTGCTGCTTCAGCAAAGGGAACTAATTTACGAATGGGTGATGGAGGCATAATATTACCTCTATTTGAAATATTGGGCATGAAAGTATTTTTTATTTGTTGGCAAATGTAGTAATTATAATACAGATTTTTGAATTCAGATTTATGAATTAAGGCTAGGATTTTCTAAATGCCTAGTGGCATCTCTTTTATTTTTCTTGTCAAAATTATCTTGAATGGCTTGTTCTAAATCAACTCCACATTGATTTGCCAATGCAGTTAAAACCCATAACACATCGGCCATCTCATCGGCAAGATGCTTATTTTTATCAGATTCTTTAAAACTCTGTTCTCCATATTTTCTAACTATAATTCTAGATAACTCACCTACTTCTTCCATTAATATTCCAAGGTTAGTCAGTTCATTAAAATAACGAACTCCTGTTGTCGTTATCCAAGTATCCACTTCTTTTTGTAGTTCTTTTATGTGCATATTATTTATTGTTTATTTTTAGAATCGATAATAATAGTGATTGGGCCATCATTTAATAACTCAATTTTCATGTCTGCTCCAAAAACTCCTGTTTGAATAGGTTTACCTAAATCAGTTTGTATTTGTTCTATCATTTTTTCATACAATGGAATAGCAAGAATAGGCTTTGCTGCATGTATAAAAGAGGGCCTGTTCCCCTTTTTTGTGGATGCATGTAAGGTAAATTGACTAACTAATAAAATATCTCCATCAACATCATCCAATGATAAATTCATTAACCCATTTTCGTCATTAAAAATGCGCATCTGAGTTATTTTTCCACTTAACCATTTTATATCTTCTTCATTATCTTCGTTTTCGATACCTAAAAAAACCAATAACCCAGATTTTATTTCTGAATGGAATTGATACTCTATGGTGACTGAAGCTTTTAAAACTCGTTGAATGACTGCACGCATTTTTATAATTTGATACACTTTAATTTCCACAAAGTAGTGAAAATAAAAGTTAGGATTATTGTTTATTTTTGAAATTGAAAGACCGTAAAAATACCTAAAATTATGAATATTGATGTAACGAAAGAATTAGAATTTAAAACCTCACGGAGTGGTGGCAAAGGTGGTCAAAATGTAAACAAAGTAGAGACTCAGGTAGAGGTAAGATTCAATATAGCTTCATCATTCATACTGTCACAAGATCAAAAAGAACTATTATTACAAAAGTTGGCTCGCCAATTAAATAAAAATAATGAGTTATTGGTAGTTTGCAATGAAGATAGAACACAACTTGGTAATAAGTCAAAAGCGATCAAGAAGATAAATCAGCTTATTGAAAAAAATTTAGTTGTCCCTAAAAAACGAAGCGCAACTAAAATCCCTCAATCAATCAAAGAAAAAAGATTAAAAAGCAAAAAAATAATAGGTGCTTTAAAGCATTTACGAAGAGGGAAAAATTTTAATTTTGACGAATAATAGCATTTTACTACTAAATACTAATTAAAAATTGCAAAATACTAATTTATAGCAATTATCAGCACAACACAATACTACATTTGTATCAGTAGGTTATTTATGTGATTTTTTCAAAAGAAGTCTTTCAGCAATGAAAGGCTTTTTTATTTTATAAACATTCAATAACATCTATTATCGATTCATATGTATTGGATAGTTGAAATTGAATATTGTTTGGATGAACCCATATGGCTTTTTTAATTCCTTCTTCTGCTTGAGGAACCAGTACACGCTCATTAGTTGACATTTCGAACCAAAAAGTTTCTTTTAAAATGATTTCATTTTCAATGTATAAATGATACGTGGTAATCAATAAAGAACCTAATGTTAACTCAGATAAACCTGTTTCTTCTTTTACCTCTCTTACAGCACACTCTTCAATTGTTTCCGCCTCATCTAATTTACCTTTAGGCAAATCCCATTTTTTTCTTCGATAAATAAATAAAATTTCATCTTTATTACTTAATACAACGCCTCCACCAGCTTGAATTACTTTAAACGATTTTTTTATAGTCTCTAAATTTTCTAGAGGATTGCCTACTAAAATTAAAAACTCATTTTCAGAAATCAATAAATCATCTATTAATAATTGAATTTTCTGTTCATCAAATTTAAATGAAATAATAGCACTTGAAAAAGCCATTAATTTGCTTATTTTTTGGTAGGAATCAACTAATAAAATCTTTTTGTCATTAAAAATAATCTTAATCATTGTAATAGAATTTGTATTTTGTTATTTCAACTCGTAGGTTTGCAAACATGAAAAGAGAATTATCGATTGCAGAAAAACTTTTGCAAATTAACGCTGTAAAATTAAATCCTCAAAATCCTTTTACTTGGGCAAGTGGATGGAAAAGTCCAATATATTGCGATAACCGAAAAATTTTATCTTATGCACACGTGAGGGATTATATAAAAAGTGAAATGACCAATGCTGTTTTTACAGAATTTCCAGATGCTGAAGTCATTGCAGGTGTTGCTACAGCAGGCATTCCTTGGGGTGCATTAGTAGCTGATTTATTAAGTTTGCCATTTATTTATGTACGATCAAAACCTAAAGAACATGGCATGGGAAATCAAATTGAAGGGGTATTACATGCTGGCCAAAAAGTAGTGGTGATTGAAGATTTAATTTCTACAGGAAAGAGTAGTTTAGAAGCTGTAAAAGCAATTCAAGAAGCACAAGGAGAAGTAGTCGGTTTATGCAGTGTATTTACTTATGAGTTTCCTATTGCTCAACAAATTTTTTCAGCAGAAAATATCAAAACCTTGAGTTTGAGTAATTATTCATCTTTAATAGATATTGCATTAGAGAAAAAAATTATTTCAGATGATGAAGTTACCTTACTAAAATCTTGGAGAGAAAATCCGAGTGAATGGGGAAAGTAATATAAATGCCAAATTCATTTACGATTGAATAAAATTCAGAACTTAATTTCAATTTAAATAAAAAGGGTGCTTAAAAGCACCCTTTTTATTGTTCTATATATTTGATTATTTCATTTTAGGAATCAATTCTAATAATTGTTTTACAGTTTCATTCGTAGGATCAATTTCAACTAATTTAGCTACATATTTACTTGCATCTGCTTTATTTTTCAAATTGTAAGAAACCGTAGAAAGATAAGTGTATGCCTTAATTAACTCAGATTTTTTAGTAATATCATCATTTACCATTGCTAAATATTGCTTGTAATATTCAGATGCAGCGCCATTTGTATACGTTTTATCTTTGGCATAAAATGCAGTTCGAGCCAACATAAATACAGAAGAAGGTTCTGTAGGGAATTTGGCAGCCATTTCTTTATATTTCAAATCAGCCGTTACATAATCTTTTGCATAAAAATAGCAAGCACCGCTCCACCAATAATCTAAAATTTCTGTTGATGGTGAGTTAGATTCAATAATTTTTGCATACCATTTAGCAGCCGCTAAATATTTTTCATCTTTTTGTAAATTCTCAGCTAATTCTCTATACAAAGGAATTTTATCTGCTGTTGTATCGGCAGCAAATCCTTTTTCAAAATAACTATCTGCTTGAGCAGCCTTAACAGAGTCTTTCAACAACAATTTACCATAATACATATAATCCAACGGAATAATTTTTGCTGGTTCTTGTTTAGCAAATAATTTATCCATGTTTTCAATAGCACCTTTGTAGTCCTTTAATTCGAAAAGACTAAAACCAATTACACGATACATATAGGGTTTTTCGATGCCATTCGAAATCAGTTCTTGCATTTTATTTACTGCAGGTTGATATTCTTTTGCGAAAAATAATGTGTTCGCATATTGCATTTGATCATCTGCACTTTTATCAGATAATTCTAAATATTTTTCAATATTTTCTTTAGATATTTTATATTTCTTCACTCTGTAATATGCATCTGCAAGAGATTTATATGGTAATGGATTTTTAGAGTCTAACTCAGAAGCACGAGCATATTTTGCCAAAGCACTGTCATATACTTTTGCAGCATACCATAAATTTCCCATTTTTTGATTCGCAATTGACTTCGTATTTTCAAAAGTTTCAGCATATTCATAGTTTGTCATGGCATCACCACCACCGCCTTGAATTTTTCTGTGAGCATCTCCCAGTCCAATATGCAAGTCACCTGTGCGCTCTACGAGCATTGCTTTTTTATACCAGTCAATAGCCACATTGGGATCCCCACCTTCTGAGTATGTAATTGCATCGGCTGCTAAACGCAATGGAGTATAATCTTTCTTTTTAGCTTTAGCTGCTACCTTTTGTAAAATTGCCATCGCATCCTGCGGTTTTTTTTCTGCAAAATAAATGCGCGCTAAACCCGCATTGTTTGCATTGTCTTCTGGGTATTTCTGAAAAATTGCTTTTGCTTCATTGTTTCTTTCTAATGCCAATTCAGACAATCCTAAGTAATAGTTTGCCATTGCATCTTTTGCTGACAGAGGTTCTAATAATTTCTTAGCACTTTCAAATCGATCATATTTATACATTTGAATTCCTTCTTCCTTTGTTTGTGCGTTTGCAATAAATGACATTGCAACAAAAGCGATCATAATTATTCTTTTCATTCTTACGTTTTTTTACTTTCTTTTTTATTTGATGTGCAATATTAATTCAAGTTTAATTGAATCAATTTTAATTCTCTAATTATTAACAATTATGTAATTAATGTACATTGGCTTCTCTTAGCAATACATTTACTCGAAGTGGAAACATTTTAGCTTGTTTAAAAACTAATTGTCCATCTTTACATAAATAATTTACTAAACCAGTTCCTAAACCAGTCCATGTTTCTTTTGAAATGAAATATAAATTTCGAGTACATGGATATTCTTTCAAACCGATATATGCTTGGTAAGGTTTAATATAATCTAAAGATGAATCTGTATCACCCCAAATCCCTGCAACATTAATTTTACTTAAAAAAGTTTCAGTTGTAGAATCGCTGTTGTCTGCTACCCAGCTAACCCCTACAACTCCAATCGCATTTTTATTTTTAGAAACATAGTCAATTACTTCTTCACTTGTTTTGGTAGCAAATACATCTCCGGCAATTTTTTTTCCATATAACATAGAATCTGTAATATATCGAACAGTACTTGATGATTGATTATCAAAAACAATTTGATATTTTTTTTGGGTGTTATCTCCCAATAAAATTTTTCGCAAATCAGCAATTTTAAAAACAGGATTTGAATTTTCTTTTGACGTAATGAAAGCTACAGCATCTCTTGCCATTGGCATACTTTTAGTAATGAATTTTTTACTTTCGCCATACGCCTTTTCCTCGTTGGTTAAGTCTCTCGTTACAAATACTACACGAGTAGAGTCTTCTAAAAATGTTTTAATGCATTCTGCTTCTGGTTTATATTCTGCTAAAATTTTTGCGTCGGGATAACGAGAAGTAAAAATTTTTATTTGTTGTTCCATTACTGGTTTGTATGTCTCATCAATTAATATTTTGATACTACCACTCGTTTGATTGTCTAATACTTTTTCATTTTCGCAAGAAATGAAGAAAAGGAAAGGCAACATGGTTAATAATAAAAAGCGATATTTTTTGTTGTTTTTTTTCATTGTGTAAATTTTAGTAGATTATTTATTATTGTGTATAACGAAAAATTCGTGTATTTATTATTAAAGCCCCCGATGATTAATCTATAAATCCTTTTTCTCTCATCCAATCATCATTATACATTTTTCCAATATAACGACTACCATGATCATGTAAAACCACAACTACTAAATCATCTTTGGTAAATTTATCTTTCATTTGAACTAAACCTTGTACGGCTGCACCACATGATGAACCACAAAATAAGCCTTCTTCTTTAGCCAAACGACGACACATCAACATTGATTCTTTATCTTGAATTGTTTCCATGTGATCAATGTATTTTTTATCATAATTTTTTGGAATAAAATCTTCTCCCATTCCTTCAACAGCATATACCTTAGCTAATTCAGGTTTAATTTCATCTGTATCAAACCAATGTTTTAAAATAGAACCCTCTGGATCAATTCCTATAATTTGAACATTTGGATTTTGTTCTTTCAAATACATACCTGTACCCACTAGTGTTCCTCCAGTTCCTGTAGAGGCAATATAATGTGTAATTTTACCTTCTGTTTGATTCCATAATTCAGGGCCTGTAGACATATAATGAGCTTCTCTGTTTGAAAGATTATTATATTGATCAGGATTCCAACCGTTTCTTTCTTTTGCTATTCTAGCCGCTACTGAGTAATATGAACGAGGATCTTCTGGTTCTACATTGGTAGGACAAACATGAACTTCTGCTCCCATTGCTCGCAAAATGTCTACTTTCTCTTTACTCATTTTATCTGCTAGTGTAAAAACACATTTATAACCTCTAGAAAGTGCAACCAAAGCTAATCCCATGCCGGTGTTTCCACTGGTACATTCTACAATAGTTCCTCCAGGCTGTAAAGCGCCTGATTTTTCTGCATTTATCACTAAATTTAAAGCTATTCTATCCTTAATACTATTACCAGGATTAAAATACTCAACCTTTGCATAAACGGGGCAAGGGAAATCTTTAGTAATACTGTTCAATCGAATTAATGGTGTATTTCCTATGGCATCAACGATATTGTCGAAGACTCTTTTATCTTTATTCATGCTGCAAATATAATCATTTAGGAATATAGATAGGCTATTTAAAGGATTCAACTTTTTCCCCAATTTACGAATAATTCAAAAATCGAAAATCTTTATTTAGGAACTCATTATTATTTATTTTGTTATTTACCAATAAACAAGCAAATTTGCACACTATTTTATGAAGCCAATACAGGATTTACTTCCAGAACTACATGTTCCAAAAAAAATTGTGATCACACATCACTATAATCCTGACGCAGATGCATTAGGCTCAACATTGGGATTGTGGCATTATTTCAAAATGAAAGGACATGATTGCATCGTAATTTCACCCAATGCAATGCCTGATTTTATATTATGGATGCCAGGGTCAGAAACGGTTATTAATTTTGAAACACAAGCTCAAGAAGCTAATAAATGGCTCGAAAATAGTGATTATTTATTCTGTTTGGATTTCAATCATCTTTCAAGAACAAAATCTTTTGCGCCCTCTTTAGAAAAATTTATGGGTAAAAAAGTAATGATCGATCATCATTTATCTCCTGATGAATCTTTTAATTATGGAATTAGCATCCCATCAAAAAGCAGTACTTGTGAAATGGTATATGATTTTATCAACAGTTGTGGCGATAACGCTTTAATCAATATAGACATTGCAAAATGTCTTTATGCTGGTACAATGACTGATACTGGTTCATTTAAATTTCCTTGTACCACTGCCAGTGTGCATGCAATGGTTTCTGATTTAATGTCGAAAGGATTAAAAACAACGCCTATTCATGAAGCTGTTTATGATAATTACAACGAAAATAGGTTGCGTTTTTTAGGATTTGTATTGTCTCAAAAAATGAAATTAATGGCTGATTGTCATACTTCAATTATAGCAATTAGTCGTCCAGAATTAAATGAATACAATATTAATACAGGTGACACCGAAGGCGTTGTTAACTTCCCTTTAAGTTTGAAAAATGTGATTTTTTCTATCTTTATCTCTGAAAGAGAAAATGAAATAAGAATGTCATTTAGAAGTAAAGGAGATTTTAATGTAAATGAATTTGCTAGAACCTACTTTAGCGGTGGTGGACACGCCAATGCTGCAGGAGGAAAATCGGATGACTCGCTTGAAAAAACCCTTGATAAACTGACAAATGCTATTTTAGAACATAAAAACATATTACAACAATGTTACGAACAATTAAATTAGTAGGATTATTGAGTATAATTAGTACGGTTGCATTTGCACAAATAAAACCAACACTAAATAGTAAACCCGGTACTAATGCAGCACAACCAGTAAAGGTGACTCCTAAACTAAATCCTGTACCTGCACTTCCAGCTCCAAAACCTCAAGCTGCACCAACCATGCCAGCTATGAAGAAAATAAATGCAAACCTAGAATATGTGTTTATGGTGGATAAGCCTACGAGTCCTAAACCAAAAGAGGGTGATCAAATTAAAGTTCATTTACTTTCTGTCGTAAACAATCGTTTAATGTTTAATTCAAGAGCAACCAATAAAAATAAACCAATTGAATTTGGCATTAACAAACCTGCTTTCAAAGGCGATATTATAGAAGCGATTACATTAATGACTCCTGGCGACAGTATGATTTGCATGGCTGATGCAGACGCAGTTTTTTCAAATTCCAAAACTAAAAAACCAGACTTTATTAAAAAAGGAGATAAGGTATTTTATTTTATCAAGTTGGTTTCTGTAAAAACGAAAGAAGAAGTTCAAAAAGAACAACAAG